>NZ_JBGSXS010000167.1:0-43719 GCF_041751335.1 Aquiflexum sp. | reverse complement strand
ACCTCTACAACTCTCCCGTCTTCCAAATAGCACAAATAACCCTTTGTAGTCTTTTGACTTAGAGATGCCACCAAGTCCATATACTCTCTGACCTGTTTTTGATGTTTCTCAAATTCATAACCTGTCTTAAAATCCACAATAATTGCCTCTTTGTCTTTTAGAATAATCCTGTCAGGACGCTTTTGAGAACCATCGGGAAGTATAATACCCTGCTCAGCCATCAATTGTCCCTCTCCTTCAAACCAGGATGCAAAAACAGGATTGCTGAATAATTTGTCCAGTTGCTTACTCACCTCTTTCTTTTCTCCTTCATCCAATCTCCCTTCAAAGTAAAACGCCTCCAAATGCATGTTGATATCAGCATGGGTTCGGGACTTCTCCAGAAGCTCATGGACTAACAATCCAAAATCACGCTTCTGCCTTTGATCCAATCCTTCTTTGGAAAAATCAACAGCATATTGCTTGACCTCAAGCAATTGAGTCCAGTTTTGATAGGTCCAGCGAAGGTCAGGTGTTTTAAAATCCTCTTTTTCTTTTACTACTTTTTGGGGCCAATGCCCAAAGTCAAATGTCTTTAATTCAAGATCAAAATATTCTGAAAGAGAAAGTCCATCAGTTTCATCCAAGGAGTTGCTCAACAACATTTGCAGATGGATTTCCAAATAGTTCAAAGAGGTGTCTTTCTTTAATTCCTGCTTAAAGGGGGACAGGCCCCAAATCACCTCTTCTGCTCTTGTTAATGCCACATAGATCATATTCAAGCTATCCAAATAGGCCATGATGGCCTCTTCTGCATATATTTCCTTGAAATCCGACTTGGCCAATTTGGCGTTCAGGTTCATTGGAATAATGACATCCAATCCTTTGTCCTTATCTTCAAAAGGAGACCATATGACATTGCCTTTATTGGTATCAAAAATGGTCCATGTCAAAAATGGCATCAATACCACCTTAAACTGTAGCCCTTTGGACTTATGAATGGTGAGTATCCGCATGGCATCATGCCCTTCGGGAATTTTGACGGTCCTTTTGATTTGATTTTCCTCCCACCAAGCCAAGAAGCCCGGCAGGTCAGCCCTGTTGTTAGCCGTAAAGTCAAAAACAGCTTCCTTGAAACCGGACAAATAAGCCTTTTCCATACCCGTTTTCTGTAAGTCCAATTCTGCGATCAATTCCTCCAAGGCTTCCATTAAGGGCAATTGCAATAAGGCTTTTTCCTTTTCTTGAAAGGCTTTAATTTTTTCAATTAAATGAAGTGGCGTTTTGTCCAAAGCAAAAAGATCGTGATCAATTGGTTCATTCCGCAAGACAGATCTGTAATACCACATGGTCTTAAATTGAACCTTATCATCAGGATCATGCAGGTATTTCAACCCGGCAACCAATGCTTTGACCGAAGCGGATTTATGAAGGTACATAGATTCATCGGACAGCACATCAAATCGATATCCCAATTCAGAGTTTTCAGAAGCAAAAGCCATCAATGAATCCGCTATTGCTTCACCTTCTGATTTCCGCCTAACCAAAAAAGCGATGTCTTTCAGTCCATAACCTTTGTCCTGCAGTTCCATCACTATTTGCGGCAATCTCTTTAAAACCTGATCATCAAATTTCCCATCCTCTTCTTCACTCTCCTTGAAATCTATAAATTCAAATCTGACTTTACCTTTATAATCAGATTCTGCTTTTTTTGGAGATACATGTTGAAAAACATCCTGGTATGCCTTGGAAATGATACCGGCATCTTTAGCGTGATACGAATGGGTCACCACATTCTCAAATGATTGAGGTAACTTTTTGAAAAGTGCATTGTTGAACGCAATGATATTGGGCAAACTCCTGAAATTGGTATCCAAGTCTCTTTGGTCGATATTTTGGCTGCCTATTTCGCTTTCCACCTGTTCCAATAGCAATTTCATCTCCCCCCCTCTCCAACGATAGATGGATTGTTTGACATCACCAACAAGCAGGTTGGTATTTCCCTGAGAAAGAGAGTTTTCCAAAAGTGGTTTGAAACTTGCCCATTGAAAACCGGAGGTATCTTGAAATTCATCAATCAGGTAGTTTTTATATTGGTTTCCGACTTTTTCATAAATAAATGGCGCATCATTTTCTCGGGTGATCTCCTTGAGAAATTCGTTGGCATCTGATATGAGCAACATGTTTTCCTCATCTTTGACCTGCGTAAGTTCTTCCAATAAATTTCTGAATATCCCATAAACAAATAAGTTTTTGGAAATGGCTTCAAGGGTATTCCATTTGATGAACAGTGGTTCAAATTGGGCAAGAATATTACCTAAACCTTGGTGATAGGCAGTAACAATAGCATCAATTTGTTTGCTGCTTTTTGAAAACCAACCTTCTTCGGAATAGGACAAATTGACTTGTGTCGGACTTAATTCTAAAACCGGTTGGATTCTGTCTCCCAATTTATCGAATTTGAGTGCAAACGATCTAGAGCCTCCTGAGAAATCAGTCCACTGTAGCCCATTGGCTTCCCGTATGTAATTAGCTTCTTCCTTAAGTTGCAAGGTGATTTCGATAATCTCCGTTTTTCTATCTCTGAGATATTTTTGAAGGTAATTCACATTTTCATTTTCCTTTAAAAACTCCTTGATTTCTGTCCCATACTTTTTAAAATCTTCCTGAAAAATCTGACTTCCAAGAGATTTGATATTTTTTTTAATGTCCCATGATTTTCCGTTTTGAATTTGTTCGACGGCATAATCCACCAACCATTTATGCAAAAACTTATCCTCCATGACTTTGCCTATCACCCGATCCACCACCCTATCCAGAACATCATCCTGATCCATTTCCACCTCAAACTTGGCACTGAGATCCATTTCACGGGCAAAAGCCCTTACCACCTTCTGAAAAAAACTATCAATGGTACTGACTGAAAACCGACCATAATCATGAAGTATGGCAGTGAGTGATTGGGCAGCACGGACTTTCAGTTCATCCTCCCCCACCCCCAAGGCAAATAGGATTTCAATATCCATTTTCTCATCAGGTCTGACCTCAGTTTTCAAACGCTTCAATTCCTTCAGAATCCGCTCCTTCATCTCCTGAGTAGCTTTATTGGTAAAAGTCACTGCCAAAATAGACCTGAAACTTTCAGGAGAAATCAAGGCTAACTTGAGATACTCTGTGGTAAGTGTGTAAGTTTTACCCGATCCTGCCGAGGATTTATAGATGATAAAAGGTCTGCTTTTCATATTCAAAAATCAATTTAAACAAATCAAAGGGAAAATAGAGAGATAAAAAAACTACTGACATCAATTGTCAATTAAAAAAAGAAATAGTCCTTTCATCATTACATCATCCATTTAGGTTGCAGAAATGGGTTTTGTAAAAATATGATTATTCCACTCAAATAAAACCTCGGTAAATCATGTAAACTAGTAGGAAGAAATACTATTTTTGAAATCTTTTATTTTAATAATTCAATACCGATTATGACCATAAACCCAATTAACAATTATTATACAGCTGTTTTAAATAGAATTTCAACTTTTGTAGTATTTATTTTTTTCTTCTCTGCTTGTAGTTCACTCTCACCACTCCCAAAGCCAATAGAATATAGAGGGAAATCAATTTCCAAATCCGTGGATCTTACTGATGAGGAGAAGAAAAACTGGTTTCATCTTGATCTCCTAAAAGACACCATTCCCGGCTTGAGTCTGAACCGCGCCTACTTGGAAATCATCAAAAATAAAAAAGGTGCCCCTGTGACGGTAGCAGTTTTGGATTCGGGTATGGACTTGGAGCACGAAGATTTAATCGATGTACTTTGGTCAAATTTCAAGGAAATTCAAGGAAACGGTATAGATAATGACAACAACGGTTACGTGGATGATATCCATGGGTATAATTTCCTTGGAGAATCTTATCACGAACAGGAAGAATATTCAAGAATCCTAAGGTTAGGAATCGGAGATGAATTCTTTCAGCAAAAAGCCAAAGCTGCTCATGAGAAAGAATTAGAAGAGATCACTGAAGGCTCAATGCAAATGCAGGGGATGGTATTCTTCCTTGAGGAGGCTGACAAATTTATTGTCAGGGAATTGGGGAAATCTACTTATGAAGCTGCTGATTTGAATAAGATTGAGCCTGACAATGAGATGACAGAACAGATCCTATTTTTTTTAAAGGAAATGTTATCCTATGGTGATAATATTGAAGACTTGAAAGAAATGATAGCCGAAGGAATTACTCAAATGGATTCTCGTTTGAACTATCATTTGAAAATCGACTTTGACGGCCGGGAAAAAGTGGGAGATGATCCTTATGATATCACAGACTTGGGCTATGGTAACGGCAACCCAAAGAACCTTGTTAAGGATGAAAGCCATGCAACTCACGTAGCAGGGATTATAGCTGCCAAACGGGATAATTCCTTAGGCATAAAGGGGGTCGCAGAAAATGTTACCATCATGTCTATTCGTGCTGTCCCTGATGGTGATGAATACGACAAAGATATTGCTTTGGGAATACGATATGCGGTAGATAATGGCGCTAAAATCATCAATGCTAGTTTTGGCAAATCCTTTTCTCCAAATGCGGAATGGGTTTACGATGCATTAAAATATGCGGCATCTAAAGATGTTTTATTTGTATTGGCCGCAGGAAATGATGGGGATGACCTGGATGATCCCAACAACCCAAATTTCCCCAATGACCACCAATTTATTAAGGGACGGGAATTTGTGGACAATGTAATAACCGTTGGCGCATTGACTCCCTATTTTGGAGAAGATTTGGTAGCTGTTTTTTCAAATTATGGATCTATGAACGTAGATGTTTTTGCACCCGGTGATGATATTTATTCTACGATGCCGGAAAATGAATATGAATTTCAGGGAGGCACTTCCATGGCTGCACCTATGGTTTCAGGTTTGGCCGCTTTGATCCGTTCCCATTATCCCCAACTGAGTGCAGTACATGTAAAGAAAATCATCATGGAATCAGGGATTAAGCCAAAATTGAAAGTAATGGTGGCGGGAGATCCTGAGAATGTTTTGCCTTTCGAACAACTTTCGAAGTCAGGGAAAATGATCAATGCTTATAATGCTTTGATTATGGCGGAAAAGGTTTCGAGAGGAAAAGTAAAAATTTAATTGACCTTTGGGGTTTTCAAAACCCCGAAGGTCTTGAGGATTAGGGGAACGCTTCTTTGAGAACTTTTATGACATTTCTAGAATGAAAACCTTCGATTCCGCAAGTGCGGAATTAAAGGTTGATGGCCTCCCACAAAATCTCCACAGGATGTTTGGCTTTTTTGCCAGTGCCATCGGCTATTTGATGTCGGCATGAGGTGCCAGGGGCAGCGATCATTGTACTTTCATCTGAATTTCGAACGGCTGGAAACAAAATCATCTCCCCGATCTGCATGCTTAGATCATAATGCTCAGCTTCATAGCCAAAAGAACCTGCCATCCCGCAGCATCCAGAAGGAATTACCTCCACAGAATAGTTTTTGGGAAGACTCAGTAATTTTTGCGTCCAAGTCAAAGAAGATAGTGCTTTTTGGTGACAGTGTCCATGAAGCTTTATTTTTTGAACCTTCTCAGTGAATGAATCTGCTTTGATATTTCCTGATGCTATTTCTCTTCCCAAAAACTCATCAATAATTAAGGTGTGGAATTTTAGCTTTTTGGCACCTTCAACCAGATCCTTTCCTACCAATCGGGGATATTCATCTCTAAAACTTAAAATTGCAGAAGGTTCAATCCCGACCAAAGGCGTGTCTCCATCAATGAGGTCCTGAAAGATCTTGACATTGGCCTCAGCATGTTTCTTTGCTTTTTCAAGTAGGCCTTTGGAAAGGGCTGAACGTCCACTTTCTTGATGATCAACCATTTTCACCTCATATCCAAGCTTTTTAAGCAATTTGATAGCGGTAATTCCGATTTGAGTATCATTGTGGTTGGTGAACTCATCGACAAACATATAAAAGGATTTGATAGTAGGAGTTTTGCCAGGTAGCGATGAATAATGCTTTTTATACCACTTTCTCAAACTCACCTTGGAAATTTCCGGCAACTTTCTATTTGGTGCAACTCCTAACAAAGACTTCATCAAACCACCTGTCAGGCTATTTGATAAAGAAAAATTGGCCAAGCCCGGAAAAATCGAAGCAAGACCATTTAATTCATTGATGTGTGCAAATGCTTTAGAGCGTAGGGGCGTCCCATTTATTTTTTGATATTGGTAGAGAAACTCTGCTTTCATAGAAGCCATGTCCACATTGGAAGGGCATTCTGAGGTACAGCCTTTGCAGGAAAGGCATAAATCCAAGGCTTCCTTGATTTCGGGATGGTCAAAGGCATTTTCTTTTTTGTCCAAGGTCAAAAATTCCCGTAGCGTATTTGCTCTACCCCTTGTGGTATCCCGCTCATTTCTGGTAGCCTGAAAACTAGGGCACATGGTACCTCCTGATTCAGGCAGTTTTCGGCAATCTCCCGATCCGTTGCATTTTTCAGCCAATCGAAGAAATCCTCCTACATGACTAAAATCCATCAAAGTATCTTGCATCGGAGTCACCATATCAGGTTCATACCTTAGTGAGGTATTCATTGGAGCTGTATCCACGATTTTACCGGGATTGAAAATATTGTCGGGATCCCAATTGTATTTGATCCTTCTAAAAAGTTGATAATTATCTTCCCCCACCATCATAGGAATAAATGGAGCACGTACACGTCCATCCCCATGTTCACCACTTAGCGAACCTTTGTATTTTTTGACAAGTTTGGCAACATCTAAAGAAATATTGTAAAAATCCTCCTGATCTGATTTTTTCTTCAAATCAAGTATGGGTCGAAGATGGATTTCACCAGCCCCCGCATGGGCATAATGTACTGGTTTCTGTCCGTAGACTTCCATCATCTTATCAAACTCATCAATATAATCAGCAAGGTCATCGATATCTACCGCAGTATCTTCAATGCAGGCCACAGCTTTTGGATCCCCCGGAATATTTGCCAACAAGCCCAATCCTGCAGAACGTAATGCCCATGCTGATTTAGTCAAGTCCGGACCAATGACAGGATAAGCATAACCCAATCCAGCTGCTTTCAAGTCTGCAATCAATTTATCTCCTTTGGCCCTAGCTTCTGCTTCTGTTTTCCCGGTGAATTCCACCATCAACATGGCCATGGGGTCACCTTCTACGAAATACCTGTTTTTACTGTATTCAATACTCTCCTTGGTACAGTCTAGGATGATTTTATCCATCAGTTCCACAGCAGTAGCAGGATGTTTCATGGCGACCTGTGCCGCCCTCATACTTTGGTTGATGGTCTCAAAATGCGCTGCAACTACAATTTCAAGAGGGTCAGGTAAGGGGTCAAGAGAAATTTTGATTTCAGTGGTAAATGCCAATGTTCCTTCGGAACCACTTAGTAGTTTGCAAAAATTAAAAGCCTCTCCCTCCTTAGTAAATATTCCCGAATCCAATAAGGAATCCACAGCATAGCCTGTATTTCTTCTGTGAATGGATTTTTTTGGAAAATGGTCAATGATGTTTTTTTGATTTTCCAGATTGGTTAGCTCTTCATTTACTTGGCGGTATAGGTTTCCTTCCAAAGAATCCATTTCACCTTTCGCATGAAAATCTTCCTTGCTGATTTTACCAAATACCACTTGGGAACCATCACTTAAAAATGTTTTCAGTTCCAGCACTTTATCCCTTGTAGTTCCGTAGACGATGGATGTTGTTCCCGAGGAATTATTCCCTACCATCCCTCCTATCATTGCCCTGTTGGCAGTAGATGTGATCGGACTGAAAAATAGCCCATGTGGATTAAGATACCTATTTAACTCATCCCTCACCACTCCGGGCTGAACACGGACCCATCTTTCCTCTTTGTTGAATTCCAGTATTTTGGTAAAATGTTTGGCAACATCCACTACGATTCCGTTCCCTACACACTGACCTGCCAAGGATGTTCCCGCAGTCCGGGGAATCAATGAGGTTTTGTGTTCTTTGGCAAAAAGGATCAATTTATTGATATCCAATTCGGATTTTGGAAAAGCTACCGCCAATGGCATTTCCCGATACACAGAGGCATCGGTGGCATAAAGTGTTTTGGTAAGGGAATCATATTTCAGTTCACCTTCCAATTGGGTAGACAGATTCTGTAATAAAGGCAATAGGTTCGGTTTGGTCAATGTCATGTAGCAAAAATAAGAAATAGATGTAAGGTAAATACTGTCATTCGACTGAATTCTAAAACTGGGAATAAAGCCTTCCGGAATCCTAATTAAGGTGGATTTTTTGAATTTTGAAAAACACCCCCCGTATTTAAACTGAACAATTCAAATTGTACTATTTTCAGGTCCCTATCCAAACCTGATAATCTACCTGATCTGATAAGCTTTATCAGCGAAATGTTGGTATACATGTTTTTCGCTGCCATGTTTTCGATGATAACAAACTGCTCAGCTTCTTTGCATTGTCTATGAATTACCGAAAACAATAAATTGGCAATCAAAGCTACCCATACCTATGTCCTGATCCCCTCCAAGCTGTCCGAGTAAAAATACCCTTATTCTTATAAAAAACTATTGATTAACCATTGTTCCTTTTCTTGGGAGACAGATGAAACCTAATCAGTTTATTATATTGAATATCCTACAATTCAAAATTGAATTATTGCAGAAGGTTTGAATAATTCTGTCAATATAAAAGGACCACATGAAGGTTTAAAGTTTGTCAGGGAAACTTGATATTATTGGTAAACGCCTGATTGAGGGCTTAATAGAAAAAAATAAGATTATTAATAATATTTTAGCTAAACCATGTTGTTTTCGAAATTTCATACATACTTTAGTACAGTTTTTAATAATCATCCATCATATAATATAAAAACATATGAAAATCATCCTTGTCACAGGAGCTGCCGGACTTGTCGGTTCGGAAGCAGTGCGTTTTTTTTGTAATCTGGGATATACTGTTGCTGGCATAGACAATGATATGCGCCGCGTCTTTTTCGGCGATGATGCCTCTACCGACTGGAACCGACGTCAACTTACCGAACAGTTTGGAAGCAAATATATTCACCATAATCTTGATATCCGTGACCGGGAATCGGTTGACAACCTCTTTCGGGAATACCGGGAAGACATCGACCTCATCATCCACGCAGCAGCGCAGCCCTCACATGACTGGGCTGTTAAGGATCCCCATACCGATTTTTCGGTCAATGCTAATGGCACCTTGAACTTGTTGGAATGTACCCGTCAATTTGCTCCCAACACTACTTTCATTTTCTGTTCCACCAACAAAGTTTACGGCGACACCCCCAACCGCCTACCTTTGCTTGAACAGGATCAGCGCTGGGAAATCGACGGTTCGCACCACTATGCCCAAGGAATTGACGAAACAATGAGCATCGATCAGACTAAACATTCGCTTTTCGGCGCATCCAAGGTAGCCGCAGATATACTTGTGCAGGAATACGGCAGATATTTCTCCATGAAAACAGCCTGCTTCCGGGGTGGTTGCCTGACAGGTCCCAGCCATTCGGGAACACAGTTACATGGCTTCCTTTCATACCTAATGAAATGCGCGATGACCAAAAAACCTTATACCATTTTCGGGTATAAAGGCAAGCAGGTAAGGGATAATATTCATAGCTATGACCTGATCAATGCTTTTTATCATTTTTATCGGAATCCCAAGATTGCGGAAGTTTATAATATCGGAGGCGGCAGGTTCAGCAATTGCTCGATGATAGAAGCTATTCAAATCTGCGAATCTATCAGTGGAAACAAACTGGCTTACACCTACGAAGAAGACAATCGGATCGGTGACCACATCTGGTGGATCAGCCAAATCCGGAAGTTTGAAGAGCATTTTCCGGAATGGAAACTGACCTATGACGTACCCGGTATTTTGGAGGAAATCTTCCGGAATAATTCCTTTAGATGGGCATAATGAAGATTGACATCAAGACAAACTCACAAAAGTACCTGAAAGACGGACTTTTTCTTGGGGCAATATTAGTTTCCCTTATCAGTTCATGTATTATTATGTCTGGTAAAAAAATCTTTTGGAATGACGAGCTATATTCTTGGTTCCTGCTTTCAGATCCGTCCTTCCTTCACATGTGGGATGCATTTAGCGATCAGATCAACAATACCCCGCCCTTGTATTTCCTCATCGGTTGGCCTTGGACTCAGCTTTTCGGTGATTCGGCCTTATCCCTGCGTCTTTTTTCTGCTTTGGGAATCTGTGTGGCATTGGTATTGGCCTGGGTCATCCTGCGGCGCTTTTATTCATTTTGGCCAGTGGCCATAGGATTGGCATTGTTTTTTGGCACCTCTCAATTGATTTTGGAGCAAAATGCTGAAGCCAGAATGTACGGTCTTTATCTGGCAAATGCATCATTGGCCCTCTTTGTGTATGACCGCATTTGTAGGGCACGGGTACCGGGAAGAAAGCTGCTTCTTCTCAATTTTTTAGCTCATGCAGTTTTGATCAATACCCATTTACACGGGACTTTTTACAGCGGTGCACTATTGCTTTCATTGATCGCTTATGATTTCTTTCATTTGGGACTGCGTCTAAAAGTTTACCTCACAATTATAGGGAGTTGGCTCACCTTTCTGTTTTATTTACCTGCATTTTTTGTTCAGATCGGGGTAAGCAAACCTAGGGGGTGGATTCCTGAGCCGATACAGGTTGATCTGATGAATTTGTATTTCTACCGTGACAATTTCTTTAATCCCAGCACCTTAATTCTGATATTTTTAATTGTAGCCTTCGGGTACATTCTGATTCGAAGACCACAAAATGATATAATTCTTAGTAAGGAAAAACCTGCGGACCCAAAGCACCTTTTATTGGCAGCCTTCACATGGGTGACCGTACCTCTTGGAGTTTACTTGCTTTCGAAATTCATGCAGCCAATCTTCTGGAACAGGTACTTTTTGCCTACTGGTTTGGGAATAGTAATTATTCTGGTCCATAATTTCCAACCCATTATTAAGAATATGGGTTTTCAGCGAGAAGGTATCTCAAAAATCTTCTTTCCACGAAATTGGCCAACAGGATATTTGATTTCCCGTCTAATCCTTTTCCTATTTCTACTTGCGCTCATCTGTATTCCATTAATAAGAAGCATATCTTATAAGGAAAATCCAAGGCTCGCAGGAAGTTCCCAATTGCTAAAAACCCATCCTGATTTGCCGGTAGTCTGTCAATTTTCCCATTATTTCTGGGAAAATCTTTTCAATGATAATCAACCAGAAAAATATTATTTCATTCTCGATGAGGAGGGTGCCCTGTCAGGTAGAAGTGGAATGTTCGGTGCACAGGAATTTAAACATATGACAGCCATTCTCAGAAATTACCCGGAACATATCCAGGATCAGGTAGTAGAAAGCGGAACATTTTTAAGCCGATTCGATCGCTTCATAGTCATGGATTATTCGGTGTATGACAAAGCTTGTCCCAAAAAAGTTAAAGGTCTAGACCAAGCAAAACTTTGGGAGAACATACATTGCCCTCAATGGATGGAAAATGAGATTCTAAATAATCCAGAGTACCGGATAACGGAAATAGAGCCATACGAATTCATCACTTATTTATTGGTGGAGAAGTTACAAAGTGTAGTAAATTAATTTTATAGTATGGGTGGAATAAAATAACTTCATAATAAAATTCAAAGTTTTTACGTAGCAAAATGTATAATTTTAAAGAAACCAGAAAAAATAATGGAAGCTACAGCCCCTGTTAAAAAAGATATACTCTTTGATTTTCCGCAATATCCCATAGGGATCAGGGAGACTTACCGAGATGAATACTGGAAGAAAAAAGATCCTATCTGCCGAGACCGGCTCTGGTGGAGAGCACAAACCTTCCGGCATTTGGTCCATCTGCTACCACACCAAAACATCCTAGAATTGGGCTGTGGCGCCGGTCTATTCACCGAGCAGTTGATGAAGGTTTCCAGAGGGGAAAACCCCATTACCGCACTCACTTTTATAGAAGAAAACATCCGACCAACCCATTTTACTGATCAAGTTGAATTTATCAATGTATTCAAGCATACGGATGTACTAGCAGGCCGGCAATTCGATTTTATTGTAGCCATGGACCTTCTGGACTCCAAGAACTGTGCTTGGTTGTTACAGAAAATCCATGATCTGCTCAAGCCAGGAGGACAAGTGATTTTTTACGAAAGTAATCCCTGGAATGTGATGCTAAAAATTAGGAGGTTACTGGGCATCAGTGATCCGCGAAACCTATTGAGCCGGCGGAGACTTTACGAACTCATCTCTGAACTTGGTTTTATCCGAGTTTTTGCGGTTTACAATGATTTTGTATTTGCACCCCTGACGCCGCGCCTTATCTGGCTGATGCGCAACCTATCGATAATTCTGGAGAATACTGCCAGGATTCAGACGCTGGCCGGTTCTATTCTATTGCGGGTACAAAAACCGCCGCGGCAGGTGGAACATCCCCCCTCCTCTCTTGCGGACCATCCCCAATTGAAAGGCTTGGTTTCGGTGGTCATCCCCTGCCATAATGAGGAAATGAATATCCCCGTACTTATCTACCGATTGAAGGGTTTTTATGGCGAATACTTGCACGAAATTATTCCTGTGGATGATAACAGCACGGACAGCACCGGTGAAATCTTGCGGAAAATGGCAGCAGAAGATCCGCTTATCCGCCCTGTATTCCGCAAACCACCAAATGGAGTAGGACGGGCTATCAAGGATGGGATTGATGCTTCTAAGGGATCGTATGTATTGACCATGGATTGTGATTTTCAACATTTGTTACCCGAATTGCGCGACCTATTCGATGCCATTGCCGAAGGATATGATGTAGCGGTTGGCAGCCGATTTTCCAGGCACAGCGTATTGCTCAATTATCCAGTGCAGAAAATTATTGCAAACCGGGGATTCCATTCCATCGCCCAAATACTGCTGCGACGCAAATTCCGAGATCTCACCAACAATCTTAAACTGATGAGACGTGAGGTTGTCAATCGTTTGGAACTTACCCAGCCCGGTTTTTCGGTCAATGCCGAAACTGGTTTACAACCCTTGTTGATGGGTTTTAAACTCAAAGAGGTCCCCATCTCCTGGATCAACCGGACCCCGGATATGGGAGTATCATCTTTTCATTTGATGAAAGTGGGGGGGGGATATTGGGAAGTATTGAAACAGTTGTGGAGGAAAAAGCGGGCCGGGGGGTTTAAGGGCAAATAGGTTACCACTTAAAATTGATAGTTGCTGCTTCTTGTATATACGTTATAATGAACTTACTGTCGGGTTTCCGCTTTTGAGACATATATATTTCTGCAGTCAGAAACGTCACTCAGATAGTCCATAAATCCAATATCTTTGGGAATCCACATGTAATAAATTACTGTTTTTAAAAAATCTAAACTTGATGAGAAAAAGCATTTTCATTTCTTTGTTACTATTGGTGCTGGTCTTGGCTTTATCCCTATTTTTCTTTTCCAAAAGGGAATCCAAAAGTTTTACTTTTAAAGAATACGAGGATCCAACCATATTTAGTAAAAACCAAACCGAAAGTCACACTCCTATAATCCCTTACACTTCTCTGGCAGCGGCCTTAGCCGGTCAGCGTGAAAATTGCGTTTATTATCAATCCCTGAACGGGACCTGGAAATTTAAGTGGGTAGCAAAGCCTTCAGAAGCACCTGCTGATTTTTTTACAGAAGGATTCGAGGCTTCAAATTGGGACGATATTAAAGTACCCGCTCACTGGCAAATGGAAGGATTTGGGCATCCAAAATTCCGAAACATAGCACTGCCCATCCCTACCGATCCTCCAGGGGTTCCTGATGATTATAATCCGATAGGATCATACCTTCGTACTTTTCAGATTCCAGAAAACTGGGCGGAAAGGGAAGTCTTTCTCCGATTTGCAGGGGTTACCTCCGCTGCCTATATCTGGGTGAATGGCAAGGAGGTGGGTTATAGTCAGGGAGGGATCGCCCCTGTAGAATTTAATGTAACGCCTTATCTCCGTTCCGGGAACAATACTTTGGCCGTTCGAGTGTATCGCTATTCGGATGGGACTTACCTAGAAAATATGGATATGTGGCACCTTTCCGGCATCTTTCGGGAAGTCACTTTGTTTTCGGCACCCAAACTTCACATGCGGGATTACTACATCACCACCGATTTGGATGAAAACTATCAGCATGCAGATCTTAGAGTTTGGGTGGATTTGGCCAACTACGGTCTTAAGGAAAATTCGGGTTATCAAGTTCGCCTCAATCTATTGGATCAAGCCGGAAACCAGATCCTTGCCAAACCTTTGCTACAGGCAGTACCGGATATTGCTATGAGCACAACAGACAGCCTTGTTTTCACGGCACGTGTGGAAAATCCTCTCAAATGGTCTTCAGAGGCTCCTAATCTATATAGATTGAGTCTGGAATTACTGGATTCCTATGGAGAGACAATTGAGGCATATTCGCCTCATGTAGGATTCAAAAAAGTTGAAATAATAGGCAATGCGATTTTTATAAATGGCGCAGCAGTGAAATTCAACGGCGTTAATAGCGTTATGCACCACCCCCTTCACGGAAAAGCTGTTCCTACTGAGACGATCATCAAGGATTTTACCCTGATGAAGCAATTCAACATCAACCTTGTACGAACCTCCCATTACCCACCTTCACATGAATACCTCGACCTCGCCGATCAATTCGGTATCTACATCGTGAATGAAGCCGAACTGGAATGCCATAGTTTTCTCCGTTTATCTTATGATCCCAAATGGACACAGGCCTTCCTTGACCGGGGCCGTAGAATGGTTTTGCACGATCGCAATCATCCTTCCATTGTATTCTGGAGTGCCGGTAATGAATCCGGTACAGGCAATAATTTCAAATATGTGATCGAACAGGGAAAAAAGCTCGATCCTGCACGGCCATTCTGGATGTACGGAGCCAATGTTTTTTTAATTCCTTACGAAGACATTGTAGGGCCTCGTTACTGGAAGCCATTTCAACTGAAGGAACTGGCTGAACAGGATCCTGGCGAGGACAGTCGCCCTTCCTTTATGGATGAGTATTTGTGTGCTTCTGGAAACAGCCTAGGTGGGCTGGATGAATACTGGGATCTGATCTATCGGTATCCAAGATTGAGCGGTGGTGCTATCTGGGATTGGGTAGGTCCAGGACTAGAGGTTCCAGTCCGCTTGCTTTCAAATGATGCTCCAGGCGCCGTCCAAACCGTTATTCTGGGAAGAGCAAAATTGACAGAAGGAAAAGTAGGAAAAGGAATCTACCTTTCGGGACATGATGAGTGGATCCAAGTTTACCGGGATGAAGTTTTTGACACGATCAAACAATTGACTTTGGAATGTTGGGTTAAACCGGGGGATTTTTTTCAAACCAATCCTTTTATTACCAAAGGAGATCAACAATTCGGGCTGGTTCAAATGGAAAAAGGGCGTCTGGAATTGTATATCACAACGGAAAAAACAGAACGGCGCTTACCGAACGAAGAGTATAAGCCAATCGTACGACCTCTTCAACGGAAAGCTGCTAAAACTGTGGTGAAAGCCAGTGTTCCCGGGAATTGGTCAAACACTTGGCATCATCTGGTAGGCACTTACGATGGAAAATCCCTAACATTGTACATTGATGGGAAAAAAGTTGGATCGGAAAAATGCGAAGGGTCGATCGTGCCCAACAACTTCCCTGTCAACCTGGGGCGCAACGCCGCATTTCACGATTCACATTACAATGGCATGCTCGCTCATAGCTATTTGGACGACGTTCGAATCTATCGGCGGTCTTTTACTCCAGAGGACTTGGAAAAGTTGGGGCAGGAGACCCTAAAGCAGGAAAGTCTTTTATGGTTGGATTTTGAAGAAGAAGAACAAGCCGGGAAATTCTTCTGGACAGGTCTATTAGGTGACACTTACGGGATGATTTGGCCCGACCGGGAGATTCAACCTGAGCTTTGGCAGGTCAAAAAATCTGCACAGCCCGTGAAAGTAGAAGCATTGGATATCGAAAACGGTACGATTAAAATTACCAATCGCTTTCACTTTACGAATTTGAGTGAACTGGAATGCCGCTGGCAATTGCAGGGAGAGCAAAAAGTGTTGCAAAACGGAACGCTTTCATTAGATCTTGCTCCCGGCGGTCAGCATGTGGTACAAATCCCCTTTCAAACACCCTCTCCAACAGAGAAAGATAGCTATCAACTGCTGGTTTCTTTCCATTTAAAGGAAGACGGATTATGGGCGGAGAAGGGGCACGAAGTAGCCTGGGAACAATTTGCCTTGCCAGTGATAAAAAACTTTAAGGGTATTGAAGGCAACAGCTACCAAAAAGTAGAAATCGAGGAATCGTCAACAGCCTTGTTAATCAAGGGGTCTAATTTTCAGTACAATTTCGATATAACCTCTGGTAAACTCCAATCCATGTCAGCTGGTGGGAGCGAATTGGTAAAGCAGGGTCCACAGATTAATTTTTGGCGTGCGCCTATTACCAATGATATCAACGGCTGGGCTCCCTGGATGCATTCCCAAGCATATGACACGAAGGTCTCTGATTACAGTAATGAAGTTTATTGGCGAAGATTTGGTTTAAACAAGCTGCATCATCAATTGGATGACTTTGAGGTCCTCAGGATCAATGAATCCACTGTTGCTGTAAACATCCGTGCTAACGCTAAAACCCCCGACCGACTTTGCGTCTTCGATATTCAATATAAATACCTGATAACTGGTGATGGGAAGGTACGCTTGGAAACGATTGTTGTACCCGAGGGATTACCTCCAACATGGTTGCCAAAAGTGGGCCTAAAGTGGGAACTACCTGAAAGTATCAATAGCCTGGAATGGTACGGACGCGGCCCATTTGAAACCTATCCCGACAGGAAAACAGGAGCTAAAATCGGCACTTATTCAGGAAAAGTGGCTGGGGAATACGTTCCTTATCTTGTTCCACAGGATTATGGTAACAAGACAGATGTCCAATCTCTTTCTCTTAGAGACCACAATGGAAATGGATTGGCTTTTACCTTTCCGGAACCTATGAATTTCAGTGTACACGAATACAACCTGGACCACTTGGATAGGGCCCTTTATCCCTTCCAGTTAAAAAAGTCTGGGTTTATTACGCTAAATACAGATTATCGTGTTTCTGGGGTAGGAGATACCGCCTGGTCTACCCTGGAAAAGTACCGGGTAACGGCGATAACTTATCGTTTTGTAATTGAATTTTCACCTTTGCATTGAGTAAAAATCAAAAATTGGGTAAACCACACAGCAAATCATCAAAACTTTGCAAAACAACGTAATGCGATGGAACTAAAAAAATCCAATCCATGGCAGTCGGTTATTGTATGGGGCCTCCTGGGGGCTATGCTCATTAGTATGATGGGTTTCATATGGTCGTTCGGGAGCAACGTCCCTTCTTGGGATGGCTGGGACATGGTGCCTCCGCTCACCGGCTATCAGCCGGTTACCTTGGAATGGCTATGGTCACTGCACAATGAGCACCGGGTTCCATTGCCCAGGCTCACCGCTTTGCTGCTATATTCCATTACTGGTATTAATTTCAAAATAGGGATGGTGTTCGGGGTTCTGTTGATTACAGTGATGACTTATGCCCTGATTCGTGCTGCAAGCCGAATTCGCGGTTACACGAGCTGGACTGATGCCTTTTTTCCACTCTTACTATTGAATATCGGCCATGCCACCAATTATTTATGGGCCTGGCAGATCCAGTATTTTCTGTCAGTGCTTTTTGCCGGGATTCTGTTGGCAGTGCTAGCGCAAGCTCCCAGGCATATATCGGAAAAAAACACCATCACTTGGATGGGGATTGGCGCTGTGGCACTGATTCTGTGCGGAGGAAATGGCTTGTTGATCGTTCCACCTTTGTTGACCTGGATGGTCTTTGTATTATTCATGCCTGGCGTTGCGCCCACGCTTCATAGAGGACAACGCATTTGGTTGGCTGGGCTGGTTTTGGTGGCCGCCTCTTTGACCGCTGCCTATTTCATAGGTTATGAAGGAGTGCCTTACCATCCGGTTGGTAATCGAAACTGGGCAATGATACATACCATTACCCAGTTATTTACAATCGGTCTGGGACCAGGGCTTTATCTGGCATGGCCATTATCCGGGGTGGCTGCGCTGTTGGGGCTGTTGCTTGGATTTGGGCTGATGGCGAAAAATATCCCTGATCCCAACGAGCGTTTCCGGGCTACCGGTCTGATGGCTTTGCTGGCCGGACTGTCGCTCCTGTGTGTCGCTATTGGCCATGGCCGAGATAGCATGAGCTTTACCTCGGGTCAGTTTGGCACAGGCTTCATGTTCGAAATCCGTTATTATCTGCTAATTGTCCCTGTTTGGTGCACCCTGTACCTGATATTCAGCATCTACAGCCCGCATCGGTTCAATATTTATGGGCGTGGCGCCTTGTGCATCACCGCATTGCTTCTCATTTGGCCGAACACTCAGATAGGCTTTGGCTACGGAAAATTTTTGAGGGATAATTTAGGCGCATTTGAAAAGGATATGCTTGCTGGCCTACCTACCCATGAGCTTATTGTACGCTACGGAGATGTCCTGCATGTAAACCAGGATATATTGACAGACTATTTGCCGATGCTAAGAGAGTCGCGGGTCGGCAACTTTGTTGCCTTAAAGCAGGACCCGATATTCGAGGAAATACAGTTACCCTACAACTATCTGACCTTCGAACGGGCTGTTTTTCAAGGGGATACTGTTTTCACAGAGGACTACCTTGGGTATATCGGTTTTGTGCTGCCCGAACCCCTTCACGTCAATGGAGTAATGCTTAAATTTACTAACTCAGGCCTAAAAAAAGCGGCCCCTTTCCGAACCTACTTTTGGAGCAGCAGAAAAATGGAACAAAATATCGGTTACCATGAAACCAAAGAGGGGTATAATTGGATAAACTATCAGCCGACTGGCGATCGCATGAACTGGGCAAAGGCCACTTGGCTGAAACAAGATGAAAGAGTGCCCTCTACTACAGTTTGGATGAATGATATGCTACAAGAATTCAGGATTTACCCAGACATAGAACCTTGTGCTTTTCAATTGATTGAAGTCAAGCTGCTCGTGGCTCCAAAGGAAGATTGATTTTACAGGGATATAGAAAGTAAATAATAAATTACTGTCATCCTAGTGTTCTGACACCCAGGAGTCAACA
Organism: Aquiflexum sp.; assembly: GCF_041751335.1. Taxonomy (GTDB): domain Bacteria; phylum Bacteroidota; class Bacteroidia; order Cytophagales; family Cyclobacteriaceae; genus Aquiflexum. The sequence continues at coordinate 24,514 of NZ_JBGSXS010000167.1, read as the reverse complement.
ATTTGACAGGGAAAAAAAGAAAATAGCTGACAAATTACCGGTTGACCCTCAAGATTCGTGTTTTTGGACATGATGTTTTTTAGTGTGGTAACTTCAAACATCATATTTAACCAGTTGTAAAAACCTCGCTATTGTATTTTTTCAAGAATCGAAAAAACATGCAGTGTTTTTGTCGGATACCAATAGTAGTTAAAAATAGAGTTTTGCAAATAAATACAGAGAAGGAAATTTAAATCTGTTTATTATCAGTATTCTCGAGATATAAAGTTGAAATAGGCTTCCCAATGTTGAATAGAAATATGCTTATCTATTTAAAGTGTACACTTAGAGCGCTTTTAGGCGCAGAAATAAGTTTAACCAATCCCAAAATTTATTTCTTTTATCCTCAAAAACAATGCAGGTAATTGTTTAGATTTATTTTTTACAAAATATTAAAATGGGTAAGGTAATAATTTAGGTGGAGCTATTTTCTTTGTGCTGGATATGGGAAAAGCTTTGGTGATTGCTTACTGGGGTTGCCTTGATCGTATTAATATTATGCATTTTCTATGTGTTGGGCTTTTATTTGTTGATTATTAATGGACATGAATTTCCCAAAAATTACAGCGATTCATTCCATCTAATATTTTTGACCCTTGCGATGGTAGGTTTAATTGAGATATTCTACCTGATTACCAACAGTTTTGAACATTTAAAGCATCAGGCTTTAAATAGCCTATTGATGAAACAAAAAGAACTGGAATAAGAACAAAAAAGGTCTGAAGACCTCTTGTTAAATATTTTCCCAAAAGAAATTGCAGAAGAACTCAAAGATCACTTCATTTGCGAACCTCGTGGTTATGTACCTGCCAAAAATAAAGGAGAAATCAAAATGTACTGGGTACATGATGTTAGAATCAAGGATACATCAAAATAGCAATTGAATACTATCTTTGAAAAACCTTTCCCCCCATGTTCTTCTATCTTTCCCAATTTCTGAGTTTTTTAGCCATGCCCTTGACCATCATCATCATCCTGATATTGGTAGGCGTTATTTTGAAAAGGAAGAAAATCCTTTGGACAGGAATCGTTTTATTATTCTTTTTCTCCAATCAGTTTATCGCCAATCTGGCTATGAATACTTGGGAACAGGAATATAAGTCTTTTGATAGTCTTGAAAACTACGATTTAGGAATAGTATTGACAGGTGTGACAAACCTTAATAAAACAACATACGACAGGACTTTCTTTAACAAAGGTGCGGATCGTGCTACGCACACTGTACAGCTTTATAAATTGGGCAAAATAAACAGAATCCTAATCACCGGAGGACAAGGTTTGAACCCCTCCAATACCAATTCCGAAGCAGAATTGCTTCGGGACTTTATGGTCATGGCAGGTGTTGCTGAAAATGATATTTTAGTCGAAAATCAAGCTTTGAATACTTACCAAAATGCAATTCTAACAAAGGACACTTTGATAAAAAACGGAATACCCTTAAATCAAACCCAGCTTTTAATCACTTCAGCTTTTCATATGAAAAGGGCCAAAGGCTGTTTTGACAAGGCAGGAATTGTGACCGAAACCTTTCCTGTTGATTATTATGCAGAAGACATCACCTTTAGCATCCCAAAACTTATCGCACCTGAACCCTATTCTATTTTTCTCTGGCAAAAACTTTTCAAAGAATGGATTGGGATTGTGGTGTATAAGGTGGTGGGGTATATGTGAGACAAACCTTACAACTCCTGAGTCAATATCGCCAAAGCCGTCTTGATCCCTTCTTTATAATTCCCCAATCTGATGTTTTCGTTGGGACCATGTTGGTTGTTGTCAGAATTGACGGTTACCACGGTGACAGCAGGTACATTCAAGGCATCTACAAAAGGTGCAATTGGCAAAGATCCCCCGCTGATTCTTTTCATGATCGGATCTTTGCCGAATGCCCTTACCATGGATTTTTTTAACCATACTCCCGGTTCTGAATCAAAAGGGGTTCTAAAAGCCTGATAGGAAATACTACCTTCCCATTTTACCAATTTAGGATACTTGGTTCTTTCTTCATCAGTTGGATCATTTTCCAGAATATGATAACCTTGATTTTGAATATGCTGCCTAACAAGAGAAAAAAGCCTTTCAGGATCACTTTCAGGAACCAAGCGGACATCTATCTCAGCAGTTGCATCTGCCGGAACGATGGTCCTGACCTCATCACCGACCCATCCTGATGACAAGCCTCTGATATTCAGTGATGGAAATTGCAATGATTCCTGATAGGTATTCCCCACTTTATCGGTGCTGCCAATACCTAATTTTCTTTTGATCTCATTTTCATCATCTGGAACCTGATCTAAAATATTTTTTTCTTCAGCTGTAAGATTGATCCCATCATAAAAACCTGGGATGGTCACTCTTCCATCATCATCTTTCATGGATGCCAACAATTGGGACAACCTGAAAGCTGGATTTGGCGCATAGTTACCATAATGCCCTGAATGCTGTGCAGCCCTTGGACCGTAAACTGTCAGTGTAAATTGGGAAATACCTCTAGCTCCGAAACTCAAAGTAGGTTCATTACTCAAATGCCTTGGTCCATCCATGATCAACATCATATCAGCAGCAAGTTTTTCTCTATGCTTCAAAACGGCATTTGGAAGATTCGGAGAACCTATTTCTTCCTCAAAATCCAGGATCACTTTAATATTGTAATTGGGTGATTTGCCATTTTCAATCATCGCATCCCAAGCGGTTAGAAACATGGCCAAAGGTCCCTTATCATCCGAAGAGGAGCGGGCAAAAACACGCCATTCAGGGTCATAGGAATTTTGAAGTGTTTCCATGGGAATAATTTCCCAATTACCTGATGCATTTTGTTTTTTCAGAACAGGCTTGTATGGGTCTTCTTGTTCCCAACGCTTTCTGTCCACAGGCTGCCCATCAATATGAAAATACAACAACACTGTTTTTTTTGACTTAGGCACAGTCCTTTCTGCCAAAAGCATAGGAAAGCCCTCGGTTTCCAATCTTTCTGTTTTCCATTGCCTTTTGGTGAAATTATCCTCACACCATTCAATATTGGCTACCAACTGTGCCGGGTCATTGGAATCATTGGGCATGGATAAGATACTGTTGAGAATTTCAATTCCATTTAGAAAGTGTTTATCTGTCACCTCATCAAGATTGATAGCTTTTTTACTTTGGGCAAAAAGAAATATTGGTGAGAACAAAAGCAATCCGAATAGGTATATAGTTTTTTTCATAAGCTGAATTATAAGAAATAGATAATGTCGAAAAGATAAGTCAAAGTGGTAATTAAAAAAAACGGATTTATTTGAAGTAGATGAAATTGAATTTCATCATGATTTAGTATTCAAGAATTATCCCTACCATACCAATGACATAATTCGGAGTCGCCGTCATGCTGATCCCCCCGATAGCTCGGGAGAAGAGTCTCTCGAGGATCAGGAAATGTATTATAAACATAAATAGGACCTCTGGAGATTCTTCGTACCTCAGAATGACGGCTGCCTAGCTGTTAACCTGATGTCATCACCTTTTCTAAACATCTTAAAAATGTTGTAAACTCGAAATGAATGGTGAATGCCTTTTACACAAATAAACCAAGAAGCAAATCACACCGAAATAGACCCTTTTCTAAAGTCTGTCTTGCCAATCACAGCATTGATCAAAAAGGGCTTTCCTTGACCATTACAATACTTAGCCTTTTGGACTGATTTTACAAAGGCATCCATTGTTTCTACTTTCTCCCCTTCCACCCCAAAAGCAGACGGAATTTTATCATAATCAGAGGGTTTCAACATTACAGCACAATCCGAACCCAAAAATTCCACCTGATCCCTTGCGATTTGAGTCCAGCAAGCGTCATTTCCAATCAGAGCAGTTATGGCCAATCCATGTCTCTGAAAAGTATCAAATTCCATTAAAGAATAACCTGAACTTCCATCCCCATATAGAATCCAAACTGGCCTGTCCGGATAAACCAAAGCTGCTGAGATGGCAAATCCCGCACCCACTCCCAAAGTACCATATGCGCCGGGATCTAACCAAGATAAAGGTTGTCTAGCCCTCAGCACATATGAGGCGGTTGCCACAAAATCACCCCCATCAGCTACCAACACACATCTATCATCTAAAAGCAATTCAAGTTCAGACAATAACTGAACTGGATTCAAACCCTCGATATTTTCTTTGGATTGATTCTTGATTTCTAAGTCCCGAATTTCATCCCTTTCCTTTAGCTTTTCCAACCATTCTTTGGGATTGAACTGAATTTTGAAGCCCAGTTCAATCAAAAAATCACATGGATCAGCCTGAATAGGAAGATTCGGCTTTTTATTAAGATTAAGGTCAATTTTGCATCTGTTAATTGAAATAAATTTTCTGCTACCGATATGGTTTCCATAATCCAACCTGAAATCATTTGGTACCCCCGCAAGAATAATAAGGTCAGCTTCTTTGATGGCTTCTTTTCGTTTGTGGCGAATGTGTAACCTGCCGGTTCTTCCTAATAGCCCCCTAGCAGTCCCACTTAGATACACAGGAATCCCCAATTTATTCAATGAAGCTGCCAAGCTTCCTGATTTAACTGGCTGAAGCATACCACCACTTCCCAAAATCATAAGAGGTCTTTTGGACTTACTAATAAAGTTTATTGCAATGGTCAAATCCGAATCAGTATGTTTTGGAAATACTGGTAATATCGGCTTGGTATTAAAAACTGTCTTATCCGAACCTTCAAATAACTTCCTGGCATGTCTTTGAATATACCATTGAAGGGCTTTATCTTTTATGGATTTGGAGCTTTTATTGCTCTTAGCACTATACCAATCCTTCACCATTTCTTCTGGATAAAGTATATCAATGGGACATTCAATAAAAACCGGGCCAGGCACTCCTTCCTGTGCTACCTGAAAAGCCTTTTCCAGAGAGGGACCAATATCTTTAACTTTTTTAATTGATACTGCCCACTTGACAATAGGCTTCATAATGCTCAGTTGATCAATATCCTGTAAAGCACCCCTCCCCTTCAACATAGTAGCAGCAGCACCCCCCAACAAAATTAAAGGAGATTGTGCCATTTGGGCATTTTTGATGGCCGTCACTGTATTGGTCAATCCAGGACCTGCGGTCACTGCTACCACTCCGGGTTTCCCTGTAAGTCTTCCAATTCCATCAGCGGCAAATACAGCCGTAGCTTCATTTCGGGTGTCGATGACATTAATTCCAAGCTTTTCAGCTCCAACAAAAATCGGTGAGATATGGCCACCACAAAGGGTAAACAGGAATTTTACACCCTGATTTTTGAGTACTTGGGCTATGATTTCTCCTCCGTTCATAAATAAAATTAATAATGGTCGATTTAAAGTCAATTACAATAAATTGAAGATTGTTAAGTTAAAAAATTTAAGTTGTTGATCCCAAGATGATTAATTGGAAAAAAGGAATAAATTTATAAACCACTGACACAATCACCCATGGCAATACATAAAAAAATTCCTAAGAAGTTTGTTTTCAAAAGTTTTCAGGCCTTTTCAATACTGGTTTTTTTGTTGCTTTTTTCGAGCTGTGATTCCAAAAAAACAAATCATTCCTATTCACAATTCATCGAACCAGATATCCCTGTTTATGGCCCATATACGGCCATAAAGCTGCCCATCAAAAATGGAGTTGAAATTTCAAATCCCCTCCAGATTTCTCTTGGTCCCGGCGGATTGATCTTTGCGTCAAACCAAACAGGAGAAATCTACACCCTGAGGGATACTGATGAAGATGGGGTCGAGGACATTGCCCTCCTTTATTGCAATGTCAGTGATTTTGGATTAAGATCTCCTGCAGGCTTTGCTAGTCGGGGCGACACTGTATATATAGGAACCGCCCAACAGGTCAGGGCCTTTATTGATCTGGACAGAGATGGAAAAGCTGATTCCAGTTGGGTGTTTTTTGACGATATCCCTGAAAGTGGTCATCCTTATGAGTGGTCTACCGGTTTGGAATTCGCGCCGGATGGAAGTCTATATTTGGCTTTGGCGACTGATTCCTGGAATGCTGCCCCTTCACCTGACCCGAATGGATACCGCGGGTCTATTTTGAAAATTTCTCCCGACGGAAAAGAAGCAATGGCTGTCGCTACAGGTATCCGTTCCGTTTATGGAATGAAATTCAATGCCCATGGAGACCTGTTTTTTACGGACAATGAGGGCGGTGGCAATCCCACCGAAGAATTGAATATTTTGATCAGTGATAGTTATTATGGACACAATCCCAGAAAGTATAAATTTGACAAGGCAATTGATCCGATATTTTCTTTGCAAACTGAGATAGCACCTTCTGGAATGGTATTCAATCCAATTGATAATGATTTCGGAGGTTCAGCCGGAAATCTATTCATAGCCTATTATGGCCCGGGTGAAAGATGGACTCGAGGTGCCATAGGGCGTCTGGAAATTGAGCAATCTGGCAATGGGGAATATATTTTTCGGGAATACCCCATAGCAGAAATACCTAAGCTCTCAGGATTGGCTTTTGGTAAGGACGGAAGCTTGTATATAGCTCAACATGGAAAAGCGGATTATTGGTACAATACGATTTACGAAAACGAGGGTGCCTTTTATAAACTTATTTATGATCCTTCTCGGGTATATTTACCTCTGGAATCTAGAGTAAAAAAATCCAAGGACTATTCTGAAAGCTCTGTTGAAATGGGAAAACAACTTTATGCTGAATATGCCTGTCTTGCCTGTCATTCTGTGGATGGGAACACCGAACTATTGGGACCCAATCTCAAGGATGTTGGAAAAAGATTTTCAAGAGAAGAAATTCTGTATGAAATCGAAAACCCCTCCCAAATCATCAAACCCAGTATGAAGGGAGTAAAAGTTACAAAAAATAATGGGCAGGTAATGATCGGCAGAATAGTCAATTCAAATGAAAGTGATATTTCAATGATGTTGGTAGGAAACAATGTAGTCAAAATAGTCCGTAATGAAATAATGATAATACAAGATGAGGAAAAATCACTGATGTATGAAGGCCTGACCAGAAGCCTTTCTGAAACACAGTTAAATGCTTTATTGGATTACTTGATGAGTTTGAATAATTAAATTAACCAGCAACTTTCAGACTACTATCTATCAAAGAAACTCCTTCTTCTCGACACCTTCAAATCCTGCAAAATCGATGATTTCACCCTAATATCAAGGTTATAGGAAGTGAATCGTCCAAATGGAATCCAGCTTACGTTCATCTGCCAACAGTGAAGGTCCCTGGCAATACCTATCATACTTTGGGTCAATTGTGCAGTGATAAAATCGTAACCCCCACTGAAATTTATTTTCCACTTGTCAGAGATACTTAAATCACCATTGATATTAATAGCTGTCGTGATATTAGAAGGCCTTCCAGGTTGATTGTTGAAAGCGATATTATAGCCAAAACCCAAGTTCCAAGGAATATTCCAGTCTATATATTGGGTAGGGTCATTGATCACCCTGTTGATTTCTTCCTCCACAAATTCATTCAATTGTCCTCCTTGCTGCAAGAAGTCATTGGTCATATCTTCTCTCATTTCCCCTGCTGATTGGCTTGCACCTCTGGGATTTAGACTTCCGTTGACGTTCATTTGGATACTTCTAACGGTACCGAGACCCTGACCTGCTTGCCAGGCATAACGGTTGAGTCTTCTGCCGGAAACAGCGCCCGTTTCGGGATTAGTTATGACCAATGCAGCATATGGGTCGAGGTTACCTGAAAGGTTGACAGATAGCTTGTCATCAAAAAATGAAGTTCTTGTATTGAAATTGATCTGGGACAATTGGAATGAGTCTGCTGCAAAATTGTAATTCGTTGATATGTTTAAGGACTGCAATAATGGAATTTTCTTGGTAGTAGCTTCATCATCATCGTCTTGTTTTTTAAGTTTTGCTTCCACTACATTTCGGATACTCAAACTAAGCGCCCTGGATTCCCCCAGTGGTGCACCTTGGAAGATAAATCCTTGATGTCTGGAAAAAAATTGTGTTCTACCACTTTCATCTACCTGTACCTGTTGGTAATACCCAAAGATTGGATTGGAAAAGTCAGGATTAAAATTAAAACCAAAAGAGGGCTGCATGTGGTGCCTGATGGCTTCTATTTTTTTACTTTTTTTGAAATTGTAAAAACCATAAACGTTGGTGTTCATGTTGAATGAGGTATTGTAAAAACTCACTCGGTTGAATCCGTTTTCCAAAATCCTATCAACCCGCTGTTCCACCGGATTATAAAAGAAATTGATTTTTTCTGTGTACCACAACTCGGTATAGTTCATGGAAGCGGTTCCCGTAAAATATTTGAATAGGGTAAAGTTGGAAGTAAGGGGAATGGTATTTCTTGCACCATTATCCGCCTCTCTTAGCAATTGGGGAAGGTTGGCCAAATTAAATGGAATTATATTCTGATCCGCACTGATTCCCTGACCTTGCTGCAAAACCTCATTTTGGACTCCAAATGGAGGGGTAATCCTGTTGTTGATTGAATTTTGAAGGTTAAAGTTCCAGGCAATGTTCAATGTTTTCAAAGGTTCAAACTTGACATTTTGAAAAGGGTTCTGCCTGTTCATGTTGACGGCAATATCTGGTAAAATCAAGTTGACCTCATCCGTCTGTACATTTTGGGAATGCCTCAAGTTAGCAGACATACTGAAAGGAGTACCTGTGAATGTCTTGCTGTAGGACACATTGGAAGAGAATTCCGAATTGACATTTTGGACAAAACTGTTGGGATTGACCACCACGTTATTATAGTTGGTAGTTCCGGCATTGACTGATGCCGAAAAGCGGGAATTGCCCCTTGACTCAGGACTATGCTGCCAATTGACCCAAATGGTATTATAGTCCACTGGATTCAGTTCGGTTTCAGGGCTTTTGAACCTTTGGTAATCGATATTAAAACCTCCGTTATACCTGTATCTCTTTTTATAAATAGTCGCGGCCTTGGCACCATATCCACCATTGGTAAAAATATCCCCTGTTACTCTGGTATGTACATAATCATTGAAAGCAAAATAATACCCAAAGTTTCTGAGAAAAAATCCCCTTATCTGCTCTTGACCATACGAAGGAAATACAATTCCGGAAGCTTTTTCATCAGGAGTATCAGGGATTATCCCAAAAGGCAATCCGACCGGAAGCGGGATATCGTTGAAATACATATTAAACGGTCCCGTCACCACCTGTTTGCCACGGATAGACTTGATTTTATTTGCGCTGATATGCCAATGTGGTTCTGCCAAATTGCAAGTAGTATAATACCCGTGGTCCATATATATACTACCATCCTGGTCTTTTTTGATTATCTGTCCACGTAATAGGCCATCCTGCTGTTCTGTAACCACATCCTTAATAATGGCCTTTTGGGTTTTGAAATTGTACCGCATTTCTTTCCGTATTTCGTAAGTTGATGCGCCTTCCTTAAAAACCGGATTGCCTGTCAAATTCCCTAAACTGTCTGTAACACCTGAGGCAAACAACTCGCTTTTTTCCCAATCAATGATAATCAGATCCGCATCTAAACGGATATTACCATATTCAAACCAAGCTTCTTTGTGCAGAAATACTTTATTGGCAACAAAATCAGTTATTATACTGTCTTCTCCGTAGTAATTGATGGTAGTTTGGATATCACTCTTCGGAACTGTCTGGGTTGTATCATTCCTTGGGATGGTATCTCTTGATATAATACTGATGGAATCCAAAGGGGGCATCAATAATTCCGGGCGGTTGAGAACAGAATCAGGGGCAATAATTCTTCTCTCCACATTTGTTTGGCTTCTTATTTGTGAAAAGCTAAATTGGGGTATTACCCAAAGTAGGATGAAGGCAATCAAATGGAACCAGTTATTCCGCACTTAATAATGTTGATTTGTTTAAAAATTTGTGAAATTTGCTCGGGCAAAGTTAATAGGATTCAATACGCATGAAACGATTCAAAGTTAAAAATATTCTCTTATTTTCCTTATTGACCATATCCATGCTATTCGCTGGATTTGTTCCAACAGGATCTAGGGCACCGGAATTCAAACTAAAACGCATTGTAATAGATGCAGGCCATGGAGGCAAAGACCCCGGAACGGTTGGAAATATTTCCAGGGAAAAAGATGTGGCCCTCAAAGTCGCACTTCAGGTTGGTAAATATGTGGAAGAATTGCTTCCTGGCGTAGAGGTTATTTATACCCGGAAAACAGATGTTTTTATAGATCTGAAAGAAAGACCCAATATCGCGAATAGGAACAAGGCTGACCTTTTTATATCCATACACTGCAATGCCGCCACAAACAAAGCTGCTTATGGCACAGAGACATTTGTCATGGGAACTAAGAACTTTGAAGCTAATTTTGACATTGTAAAAAGAGAGAATTCAGTAATTCTTTTGGAAGATAATTATGAGGAAAATTATGAAGGATTCGATCCCAAATCACCGGAATCCTACATGATGTTCAATCTGATGCAAAAAGCATTTCTCTCCAACAGTATCTCCCTAGCCGCCAAAGTAGAAAGTGATTTTGTGACCAGGGTCAACCGCTCAAGCAGAGGAGTCAAACAGGCTCCTTTTTATGTCCTTTGGACCACTAGTATGCCTTCAGTGCTAATAGAATTAGGTTTTTTATCTCACCCCTCTGAGGAAAGATTTCTTAATAGCAAAGATGGACAGACCTACCTTTCTTCAGCTATTTTCAGATCCATCAAAGCTTATAAAGAGGAGATTGAGGAGTTGTAGGATATTTATGCCTTGAAAGGACCCCGATTCATGACATGACTTTGAGGCGCCGATATTCATGCCATGAATTTGAGTCATGGCATGAATATTAAACATGAATACTTAGAGTCATGGCATGAATAATCCCCTACCCAATTTGATTCTTGTAGGTTAATTCAGTTATTTTAGCTTTCCGAAAAACTAAACCCAAAAGACTTTAGGGATATCGAATTCAATAGGAACGAGGACCAACTTAAACAACAACTTTATCAACTTCAGAAAAAACTGGAACAGGTTAAACTTGGGGGCGGAAAGTCTAAGATTGAAAAAGAACATGCAAAAGGAAAACTTACAGCGAGGGAAAGAATCGAGTATTTAACCGATCCTGGGACTGAATTTTTGGAAATCGGGGCTTTTGCCGCCGATGGAATGTACGAGGAAGAAGGAGGCTGCCCATCTGCAGGGGTTGTCACAGGAATAGGCTATGTTTCAGGAAGGATGTGTGTAATAGTTGCCAACGATGCGACCGTAAAGGCCGGAGCATGGTTTCCGATGACCGCAAAAAAGAACATGAGGGCCCAGGAAATCGCCATGGAGAACAGATTGCCCATCATCTATCTGGTGGATAGTGCAGGTGTATTTCTACCTATGCAAAATAAGATTTTTCCGGATAAGGAACATTTTGGAAGACAGTTTAGAAACAACGCCAAGATGTCTGCCATGGGCATTGTTCAGGTAGCTGCTATCATGGGCAGCTGTGTGGCAGGTGGGGCATATTTGCCTATCATGTCAGATGAAGCGATGATAGTTGATAAAACAGGTTCTATCTTTCTAGCGGGATCTTTTCTCGTCAAAGCAGCAATAGGTGAATCCATAGACAACGAAACACTAGGTGGCGCCACTACACATTGCGAAATCTCCGGTGTCACGGACAATAAATATGAAAACGATCAGGAATGTTTGAATGCCATCAGAAAGATTTTTGATAAAATCGGGGCATTTGATAAAGCCGGATTTGACAGGGCAGAACCTAAAAAACCCGAAATAAATGAAGCGGAGCTTTATGGCATCTTTCCTTACGATAGGGTCAAGCCTTATGACATGATTGAAGTCATCAAAGGATTGGTGGATAATTCGGAGGTCGATGAATACAAACAAGATTATGGTAAAACCCTGATCTGTGCTACTGCCAGGATTGATGGCTGGGCTGTAGGAATTGTCGCCAATCAGCGTAAAATCGTGAAAACCAAAAAAGGTGAAATGCAGATGGGCGGGGTTATATATTCTGATTCGGCTGATAAAGCTGCCAGGTTTATCATGAACTGTAACCAAAGAAAAATACCCTTGGTCTTCCTTCAGGATGTATCAGGATTTATGGTAGGCAGCAAGGCCGAACATGGAGGCATTATCAAAGATGGTGCAAAAATGGTCAATGCCATGGCAAATTCTGTAGTGCCGAAGTTCACCATTATTTTGGGCAATTCTTATGGTGCCGGAAACTATGCCATGTGCGGAAAAGCTTATGATCCAAGATTGATATTCAGCTGGCCCACTGCCCAAATGGCTGTAATGAGCGGATCCTCTGCTGCCAAGACCCTTTTGCAGATCAAAGTCGCCTCGCTCAAAAAATCCGGAAAAGAAAAAATCACCCCTGAAGAAGAGGAACAAATGCTCAAAGAAATTACTGACAAATACAATGAAGAACTCAGCCCCTATTATGCTGCTGCCAGACTTTGGGTAGATGGGGTCATTGATCCTTTGGAAACCAGAAAAGTAATCAGTATGGGAATTGAAGCTGCCAACCATGCACCGATTACCGAGAGGTTTAATGTGGGGGTGATTCAGACGTGAGATTTTAGATTTAAGATTTTAGATTTTAGATTTGGAATAGAAGGAGAAAGGATGAAGGTAGTGCGTCATAGCGAGTCCTTAACATTTTACAAATGTTCAGAAAAGGAATGACATCAAGTTATCCACTAGGCAGCCGTCATCCTGAGGCACGAAGGGTCTCCAGAGTTTCTATTTATGTTCAATTTATCATTTACTGTTCCTCGTGAGATGCTTCTCCTCGATAGCCCCGATAGCTATCGGAGGAATCAGCATGACGGCTGCTCCGATTTATGTCATTGGTAGTAGCACCTGGGAAACTTTGATATTTTGAATTGTCCTTCGTGCGACGTGGCAATCTCTTTAGATGAAATATGAGGGATAAAAAAAGGATGAAGGAGAAAGGATAAAGGATAAAGGCATCAACTAACCATAAAATTTAATAAATTGGAGTAACAATATACGTTATGGACCATCTCAGCGAAAATGAACTTCATGCTTTGGTTTCCCTTTTGGATGATACTGACAGGGAAGTTAAATCCCATGTAAGAGATAGAATTATCTCTTTGGGACATGACGTGATTCCATTTTTGGAAAAAAAATGGGAGAACAGTTTCAATCCAGATATCCAAAAAGAAATCGAAGAACTGGTCCATGATTTACAATTTTTACAGCTTAAGGAAAGGTTAATAGATTGGAGAGAATCTCCTGAACAGGATTTGTTGACAGGATTATGGATTATCAACACATATCAGTATCCTGACCTTGAGTTTGAGAAAATCAATGCTGAAATGCACCAAATTTATTTTGAAGTTTGGACTGCCTTCAAAAACGATCTTCTACCTTACGAACAGGTTAGGATTATCAATGGCGTTTTGTTCAATAATTTAAGGTTTTCTGCTAATACCAAGAATTTCCATTCTCCGGGTAATAGCATGCTGAGCAATGTACTGGACACGAAAAAAGGTAATCCCATCAGTCTATGTGCCATCTATTTATTGGTGGCACAAAAATTAGGGCTGCCAATTTATGGAGTCAATCTGCCGAATCTTTTTGTTTTGACCTATAAATCTGCCGATGCCACCTTCTACATCAATGCCTTCAACAAAGGTCTGATTTTTTCAAAAAAAGACATCCACAATTATCTGGACCACTTAAAAATTGATCCTTTGGATGTTTTTTTTGAGCCATGTTCAAATAAGGACATCATTATCAGGACCTTTAGAAATCTTACAGTTGCTTTTGAAAAACTGGGAGAAACTGAAAAGGTGCAAGAAGTCAGGGAATTGCTGGCAATTGTTGAGAATCTAGAAATGCCTAATTAATCAATTTCACATTACATCCCACTGCCCTGCTGGATGAAGGACTTGGGTTTCTTCTGTTTTGGATTGCACTTAATGCACTTTCAAGATATTTCATATTTGCATTTTCCGCCATCTGAGGGTTATTGTCTATGGCACCCCTGTAAGAAACCGCATAGCCAGTAGGACTTGGTGTGATGACTACTACCTCAGGTAATTTAGTGATTCCAAACTGCTTTGTAACAGTCTGGGCAACATCTTCCAAAAAAGGAAATTTGAAGCTTTTTTCTCCTACTCTTTGTTTGACCGAGGCTGTATTTTCTTCTTCCTCAATTCCTGAATGGGGATTGATCATAGCAAAAACAAAACCATCCGAATTGAATGTGTTTTGCAAAGCAATTATCCTATCCTCATAAAGTTTGGAAAAAGGACAATTTATACTGGTAAAAACCAAAACTATTGCTTTCGTATTTTTATGCATATCCAATTCAAATACCTGACCGGATTCAGCATCTTTCAACTGAAAATTTTCCACTCTTTGGGAAAAACAGAGAGAAACAGAAACAGTCAATAGAAGGGTAGTAAGTAAGATTCGCTTCATATCTTGGGTTATTATGCTTGTTGAAGTAAATAAAAGTACAAAGTTCTTACCAAATTGTGTAAGTCAATACAATATCATTTTCTATTTCCACTTTTACTTTATAAAAATGATCAGAATATTCAGACTGCTGAATCTTACCTTCAATTACCATATCCATCAATGAAAATGGCGAAAGTCTTATATTATGTTTAAGGCTGATACCTTTTTTTCCCTGACATTTAAAAATTGACTCTTTAGCAGACCAAGCAATGGTGTTCATTAACGGGTCTGTTCCTAAAAATTCCATTTCTGACTCATCTAGAAATTTCGGACCCAAACGCACCACTTTTTCCCTGACAAAATCCATATCAATACCTACCGGCATCTCTTTGTGGAAGATTGCTGCTGCCAATCCTTTGGTATGGGTCAGTGAGACATACCCATACCCGTCCGCAGGATGGGACTTCCCATGCTCGTCCTTGATAAATCCCGGATAGGGTAAAGAAATGCAATCCATCGCAGATTTGATGGCGATTCGGGCACATTTCCATTCCAGTTTTTTTTCTGGATGGGAAATATTGGCATAGGCCAATTTCTCTCTATAGCTTAAAAATTCAACACCATTTTGCGAGACTTCCTGAATATTCTTTATGGCCAAAGCTGATAAAGGACTTATTTTTTCTATTTTTGTTTGCATAGAGCCTTTTATGGACGAATTGATAATCCCCGCAAAATATGATAAAAATCCAAGTAAATAAACTCCATACATTATCCGGTCACAATGATTGCGTATATGCTTTGGTAGAGGCACCTGATCCGCAATATTTTTTTACCGGCTCGGGTGATGGAATGGTAGTCTTATGGGATTTGGAAAATCCGGAAAACGGCAAGCTGATGGCAAAGGTCAACCATTCCGTATATGCCCTTGCGGTAGACAAAGTTAGAAATCTATTGATTGTAGGCCACAATTTTGAAGGTGTACATGTGATTGATCTGGATAGCAGGAATGAACTTTGGTCCATCAACCTGACCAATCAATCTATTTTCGATATCAAAGTTTCAGGAAATGATATGTTTGTAGCCACTGGAGATGGTTTGATCATTGTGGTGGATATTGAGAAAAGGGCGATCAAAAAACATCTTAAAATCTCTGATAAAAGTGTCAGGGTATTGGCAATCAATCCCGACAACCATACACTTGCTGCTGGACTAAGCGACCATAGTGTCAAAATATTTGATCTGATCACTTATGAACTGATGCAGAACCTTGAATCTCATACCAACTCTGTCTTTGCACTGGCATTTGACCCAAATTCCAAACTCTTGATTTCCGGTGGCAGAGATGCCCATTTAAAAATCTGGGATACCAATACCTACACATTAACAGAATCCATTGTTGCCCATATGTATGCTATTAATTACCTGGCATTCCGTGAGGATGGCCGATATTTTGTAACTTGTAGCATGGACAAGTCCATTAAAATTTGGGATGCCGAATCTTATAAGCTCCTTAAAGTAATTGATAAAGCGAGGTACGCCGGACATAGCACTTCGATTAATAAAGTAATTTGGAGCAGCTTTAATCAAAATATCATTTCAATCAGTGATGACCGAAAAATTTCCATTTGGAATTTAGAAATTTAAAAAAATATGAAAATTACTTCTAAAGAAATCAGCGAAAAGACTTTTGAAAAAAACTTCAGAGGATACGACAAAGATGAAGTCACCGCATTTTTGAATGTGCTTTCGGGAGAATGGGACAGAATAATGGCTGAAAAAGCCGACTTGGAAAAGCGACTGGTAAGCACTGAAAAAGAAGCCAACAAACTGAAGCAGGTAGAGGAGTCTTTGTTTCGAACCCTTAAAACCGCTGAGGATACAGGTGCTTCAATTATTGAAGAAGCCAATAATGCCGCGGAGGATATTATGAACGAGGCGCATCAGAATGCTGGCAGTATGCTGAATGAAGCTCAAACCCAATCCAAAAACCTGATAGAATCAGCAGAAGCCAAAGGAAGGGAAATCATGGAGAATCTAAAAAGTGAAGTCAATTCATTAGTATCAGGTTTTGAAATCTTGATGAAGCATAGAGATCTTTTGATCAAAAATCTAAAATCCCTGACGGAAGGAATTGATGATACCATCACTGTTTCGGAAGAATCTCTAAAAAAAGTTAATATACAGGCCCATTCCAATTTAGTAGAGGAATTATCTAAGGCAAATGCCTTCAGCATGGCCAATATCCTTGAATACCAAAAAGAGGAGGAAATGGTAAGCAAAACCTTTGATGGGGAAAATCTGGAAGCTGGAAATCCTGTCGATTCAGATACTGATTCGGAAGATGATATCGAAGAAAATGAGATGGAATTTGCTGAAAAAGAAATTGGATCTTCTAAAGAGGTGGTTGAAGATAAAAGTGAAAGAGAAGTTGAAATTGAGAAAGACGCCGAAGAACAAAAGGAAGAACCTAAAAGCAAATTAAACAAAGGGGGTTCATTTTTTGACCAGTTGGATTAATGGGAAAAGTATCTTTGGAAGGAATAGAATTCCACGCATATCATGGGGTCTTCAAAGAAGAAAACAAACTGGGAAACAGGTTTACAGTAGATATCCATGTTGAAACAGATTTTCGAAAAGCCATGTTGGATGATGATCTCAAATCCACTGTGGATTACGGGAAAATCTACAGAATTGCCAAATCTCATATGCAAGAACCTGTAAAACTACTTGAACATCTTGCCCATTTGATGATCAAGGATATTTTGGTCGCCTATCCCGAATCCAAACAAATCACAATTATCATTAAAAAACACAACCCCGCTTTGGGTGGGGTGGTCAACTATTCTGTTGTTACAGTCAAATACCCCGAAGATTATGGTTAAAAATATCCTGTTAGTACTTTTGTTTTCATTTGTAACAACCAATCTTTTTTCCCAAACCCAAGTTTTCAAAATATTCAATACTGATGGCAATGAAGTAAAGTTTGAATTAATGGTGCAGATAGCAGGGCAGCATGAGGTTATCTTTTTTGGTGAACTTCATAACAACAGCATTGCCCATTGGCTTCAATTGCAGATGCTCAAACAATTGCATAAAAATGGTAAAGATGTTGTTTTGGCAGGTGAGTTCTTTGAAAAGGATGACCAACTCAATATTGAGGAATGGTTTACCGGGAAAATGACAGACAAAACTTTTTAAACGGAATCAAAGCTTTGGAACAATTACCTTACCGACTACAAACCTATGATGCTATATGCCAAAAACAACAACATCTCTTTCATAGGTTCGAATATTCCAAGAAAATATGCCTCATTGGTCAGTAGACAGGGTTTGGCTGCTTTGGACAGTCTAAGTGAAGAAGCCAAAAGGTATATTGCTCCCCTACCCATCGAAGTCGATAAATCCTTGCCCGGATATGTGGGCATGAAGGACATGATGCATGGTTCGGGTATGAACGCAGATTTTATGGTAGAAGCACAGGCGGTCAAAGATGCGACTATGGCTTTTTCATTGTTTGACCTTTTGGGTGAAGGGAAAAAAATACTCCATATCAACGGTTCCTACCATAGCAATAATTATGAAGGCATTCTTTGGTATCTCAAAAAGCACAATCCCAATATACGGATTTTGACGATCAATACCGTCGAGCAGGAAAATATCTACACCTTGGAAGAAAAGACGATGGGTACTGCTGATTTTATTATTGTCTTGCCATCTGACAGCCCAAAAAGTTATTGATTGCCATGTATTCCCGCGCTGAAACTACAAAAATCAGAAAGGAATTCTGGACGACATTTGGCCAATATATGAAGCCTGTGCCATCAGCTACAGGATTCAGAGTAAACTGGCAGAATTACAAAACTGGGGTGAGAGACATTTATTTCAGGATGAGGGTCGAACGGCATTATGCTTCTATAGGGATAGAAATCGCCCATCATGATGAAGAGTTGCAGCAACTCTATTTCGAGCAGTTTTTGGGATTCAAAAAGTTGCTGGAAAATGAATTGGGAGAATCATGGGAATGGGAGTTGCACCAAATCGATGATTTCGGCAACAAAATTTCCAGAATCCAAAAAGTCAAGCAGGGATTAAATGTTATGGACAAAAACGACTGGCCGGACATCATCAGCTTTTTAAAACCATGGATAATTGCCTTGGATGCATTTTGGGCAAACATAAAACCAGGGTTTGAGGATTTATGAACCTTTGAGGTCTTTTTTTGACCTCGAAGATAGCCAATGACCTCAAAGACTTTTATTGGAAAGAGACCTATGTGAAAACCAATTGAAATTTTATTTTTACCACATAGCTCATGTAGATCACATAGTATAATAAATTTCTATTTTCTGGAAATAGAAATCTGAAAATAAACACAGAATCTCGCATCTCACTTCTAATCTCTAGCCTCTCAAAAAAAAATTAACCTTTTTTCACAAACCTATGCAACCTATTTTTACCTATCTGTATCTACCTATTTGAAAGCCATCAATAATGTTATTCAGAAAAACTTTTACAATGGAGTCGGACATCATCAAAGGTTGCCTAAAAGGTGAGCGAAAAGCCCAGCAGCATCTGTATGAGTCCTATTCCAAAAAGTTTCTCGCCATCTGCATGCGATATGTCAAAGACAGGGACCTAGCAGAGGATGTGATGATAGAAGGCTTTATGAAGATCTTTGAAAAAATGACCCAGTTTGAAGGAAAAGGAAGTTTTGAGGGTTGGATGAAAAGAATAATCGTCACACAATCATTGCTCACATTAAGAAACAACCGTAACCTCAGCATGGAGGTCAATATGGAAAGCCATCTTGAAACCATGGATTCCGCATATGAACTGAATCACATGGAAGCTGCGGAACTGATGGACTTGGTACAGGAACTTCCGGTAGGCTACAGGACTGTATTCAACCTATATGCCATCGAAGGTTACAGCCACGCGGAAATTGCCGACCTGTTGGGTATCACGGAGTCAACTTCCAAATCACAATTGAACAGGGCAAGAAATACATTGAAACAGAAAATAGCCGATCAACAAATCAAAGAAAGGAAAATCAATGGCTAATGCAGATAAAAATTTTGACCAGTTTTTCAAGGAAAAACTGGTTAATCATGAAATAAAACCATCCAAACTTGCATGGGAAAAATTGGATTCACAATTGGGTAAAAAAAGCAAAGCTGCATATTTCCCATTTATAAGAATAGCAGCTGTCTTTATAATATTATTAGGTGTGGGCTATTTGGTATGGCAATTTTCAAAAACTGAACTTACAAGACCACAGACTGCTGAAATTATTCAGATTCCAGATCAAGAAGCGCTTTTGGAAAGTAAATCTGAATCCCAAATTGAAGAGGAAATGACAAATGGAGATCAAGATGGTATTGTCAAATCAGAAAAAATTGAAACTGAAAAAGTAAAAGAAACACCTGACAAAAAACCACAAATGATAAGAAATACAGTCACTGAAAGTCCAAATGAGCTTTTAGCAGATCATTCAGTTCAGGTGGATAGAAATCAGGAACAGTTAATAGGAATCCCTGAACTTGATCTTCCTGAACTTAAATTAGAAGAGGCTATAGCCATGAATGACCCTGTGAAAGAAGAGAATGAATCAATTGTGGAATATAAAGTCATCATCAAATCCAATGGCTTAAAAGATGAACCCGCAAAACAGGGATTGATTGGCGGAATTGAAGATAAAGTAGATAAAATCGGAGGATTTCTGAACAAAGTAGAACAAGGATTTGCAGACCTGCAGGATGCAAAGGAAAATCTCTTTGCCAGCAATGTCCCAAGAAGAGAAAGAAGTAAATAACCAATTATTAGAAACTATACACTATGAAAAAATACCTGTTATTGTTTTGTTTGCTAGGCATGGTACAATTGGCCTATGGAGGTGTGAATGATGACTATTTGGTCCAGAATGACACCATCATTGTAGAATTCGGTAAATCCGGGAAAATTGTTGTCGTTGTGGACAACAAGGAGGATTTTGAAAGATTAACCGGGATGAACATCACTCAGCTCATCAGGGAACTGGATCTGGTAGTCGATGAAAAATCCGGAGAACTTGTAGTAGTAGAAGTACAGGGCAAGAAAGGGACCAAGGAAGTTGTCAGGGTCCGTGAAGACGGCCAGGAGACGGAAGTCAATGTTGGAGGAATCAGGGTCACTGTGGATGAAACAGGTGGTGACACCAAAGTAAAGGTTCAGACCGGAACCCGAAAGAGAAGCGACCCACCGTTCAGGACTTATTTTAATGTGGATTTAGGAATTAATAATTATCTCGATGGAAACGGTCAATTCCCTTCTTCAAGTGCACCCCATGCTGTCAGGGGATGGGGAAGCTGGAATGTCGGTCTCAACTGGATGGCAAGTCAGCGAATCAGCAAAGGTTTCCATTGGGACCTTGGTCTGGGTGTGCAATGGTACAATTTCAAGTTTGAGAATCGGGACTTTCAAGCTGTTCGGGGAGATGGATCAATTGATTTTATCCAAAGAACGGATGTCGCAGGATTCAAAAGCAAGATTTCAGCATCCTACCTGACAGCGATGAGTTTGTTCAAATTAGATTTTGGTCAAATGAATGATCAGGGAAGAAAAGGATTCAGAGTTGCCTTAGGGCCTTATGCGGGGTACAGGCTTGGTGGAAGAAGTAAGTATGTCTACAGACCATTGGAAGGTGGTGGACGCCAAAAAGACCATCAGGCCACAGGCATATATCTTAATAACTTCCGCTATGGCATCCGAGGTGAGGTGGGTGTTGGCAGGGTCAATTTCTTCAGCACCTATGATCTCAACAAACTCTTCCAAGATGGCGCGGGTCCTGAATTGAACCCAATCACTTTTGGAGTGATATTTTAAACTTCTTTTTATAAAAATTATACCAATGAAAAAGACCACAATGATTTTGACCTTCCTGTTTCTTTCTACCTGGGCATTTGCTCAGGTAGAAGATTCATTGAAAATCGCAATGAACAAAACTACCGTATTTTCAATTTTCGATACCAAAATAGAGGTTAAGAAAAATGATGACGGTTCAAGAACCTGGGAATTCATACCCAACTCCAAGGTTTACAATGAAAAAGATTCTGAAAAACACTTTAAAAGAAAAATCAAACACAGTACCGGGCTTGATCTGGAATTGGGAATCAATACTTGGATCGGTGATGGAGACGCTCCTACTGTAAGGCCTTGGGGAAGCTGGAACCCTGCTTTTAATACCTATTATGCCTACAAGCCTAGTAAAAATTTCAGCCTCAAAACCATGTTAGGTATCAGTTGGTACAATTTTAAATTTGAAGATAGAAATCTTCAGGCCTTGCGTTCTCCCGATGGAATTTTCTTTGAGCAATTTGAAGATGGCGGTGGTATCAAATCCAAGATTTCTGCATCCTATGCAAATTTCAGCCTGATACCTACCATTCAAAGCAATAATGGAAAATTCAGGTTTGGAATAGGTCCCTATGCAGGATTGAGATTGGGCGGGAGAGGAAAATTTGTTTACCGTGACAGCACCGGTGACCGCAGAAGACAATTCCAAATGGGAAACATGTTTGCCAATGATTTCAGGTACGGTGGCAGAGTCGAAATCGGTGTAGGCGATGTCGATTTATTTCTGAATTACGATTTTA
Organism: Aquiflexum sp.; assembly: GCF_041751335.1. Taxonomy (GTDB): domain Bacteria; phylum Bacteroidota; class Bacteroidia; order Cytophagales; family Cyclobacteriaceae; genus Aquiflexum. The sequence continues at coordinate 2,444 of NZ_JBGSXS010000167.1, read as the reverse complement.
ATGAAATGTTCCAAACTGATAAAGGTCCCAAAGTCAATACTTTGAGCTTTGGCATCATTCTATAACAAACTCAAACTATTATTATGAAAACTAACATTATATTACACCTAAACTTGCTACTGATAGTAATAGTAGCTTCAGCAAGCCCAAGTTTTGCCCAGATGAAAACTTTGGTGGATGTCAACAGGTCCTTTTCAGGAATCAGCAAAATAGAAGTTTCGGGAGGTTTATTGGATATTGAATACCTTGGAAATAGCGGGAATGATGTATCCGTAAATGCTTTTTTGGAATCCACTAACCATGATCAGGACATCGTCTTTGTCACCATGGGAAATGTATTGAAGATATCTCATAACGTGAACAACACCCGGTCCAATTGGGGAAATGTACGCACCAAAGGCCATATCAAAATCCGTGGACCTCAAAGTGTCGAATTGGATATGAAAGCCGGTTCAGGCAGTGTGAGCGTGGATAACATAACTGGAGATATGACCAACCTAAATGTAGGATCAGGAAGCATCAAAGGTTCAAACATTAACGGAGATGTCTATGCCAAAGCAGGTTCTGGCTCTATCAAACTTTCCGATATCAATGGAGATGTCAATGGACAGATTGGCTCCGGTTCAGCAGAAATCAAAAACGTGGCTGGATCATTAAATTATAATTCTGGTAGTGGTGGGGTAAAAGCTTCCGAAATCAGAGGTCTTGTCAATATCAGCCTTACTTCCGGGAGTGCAAAACTGGACAATGTGGCTGAACTAGGAGACCTCAAGCTGACCTCGGGAAATCTGGATGCAAGGAATGCTGGATTGGGGCCTAATACCAGACTCAATGGAACTTCAGGTAATTTTAAAATTCAAACAAGTTCCAATATCAGGGATTTCAACTATACCTTAAGCGCCACCTCAGGCAATATCACGGTGGGCAATTCCCGTGGTGGCAGAAATTTATCCATTGACAATGGTGCAAACAGTAGTGTGAAAGGAAACATTACTTCCGGTAACATTTCCATCATGAATTAATTTTTTAAATAGGCTAGGGCAAAAGAAGCCCTAGCCTATTTAAAAAATTAAATGTGTTATTCATTGAAATGATTTGATGAATCAGGCTTTCTTTTGGTCATCAAATTTCTTGTTTCAATAATTCAAAAAACGCAAGACCTCTAAAATATTAAATTTTAGAGGTCTTGCGTTTTTTGGAAAACAATCTTGCCTGATTTCCGCTTATATTTCCATTCCCCATTATTCAGAGATTTTTCATCTTTAAATTATTTACTTTAAGGATCTTAAATTGAAATAATAATCAAAGGAAAACAAATATGGAAAACAGCCCAATTAAAAAAGAAGACCTGAATCAGGAGATTTTTGATATGTATGATTATTATGTACATGGTAAAATCGATAGGCGAGAATTTGTCAACCGACTTTCTGTGTATGCGGTAGGTGGACTTACGGTGTCTGCCATCCTTTCGTTTTTATTGCCAAATTATGCCGAGGCAAAACGGTTTAAGTTAGAAGACCCCCGTTTGATTTCAGAATTTGTGGAATATGATTCACCAAAAGGGGCGGGAAAAATGAGAGGTTTATTGACACGACCTGCAGATGCCAAAGGAAAGCTTCCAGGTATCTTGGTAGTACATGAAAACCGTGGTCTTAATCCCTATGTGGAAGACACTGCCCACCAAGCAGCCTTGGATGGCTTTATAGCTTTTGCACCGGATGCGCTTAGTCCTTTTGGAGGATATCCCGGAACAGACGATGAGGGCAGAGCGATGCAAGCAAAAAGAGACCGTAACGAAATATTGGAAGATTTTATAGCAGGCTATGAATTATTGATGAAAAATGAAAATTGTACCGGTAAAGTGGGGGTTGTAGGGTTTTGTTTTGGAGCTTGGGTCTCTAATATGATGGCAGCCCGATTACCAAACTTAAAGGCCTCTGTACCATTTTATGGAGGTCAGGTAAGTGCGGAGGACGCCGCAAAAATCAAAGCCCCATTGCAATTGCACTATGCAGAACTTGATACCCGGGTAAATGCAGGATGGGCAGATTATGAGAGCGCATTGAAAGTGAATGACATAAAATATGAAGTATTTTTCTATGAAGGAGTCAACCATGGATTTCATAACCATTCCACCCCAAGATATGACAAAGAAGCAGCCGAATTAGCTTGGGGAAGAACAATTGAGTTCTTCAAAAAGAATCTGACCTAACCTAAAATATTTTTCTCCCGCCCCACAAGAAACCCTCCTGATTTTCTAACAGAAATCAAAGGAATTCAAAGGTTGGCGGGAGTTTTTACAATTCTTTATTCCGCGGAACGAAAAACACCGAATCCAATTCGGTCCAACAATTGGCCTTCGATGGAAATTGGGAAATCCTGGTCTTTGAGCATAGTAGCAGGATCCTGAGCCCCTGAATTCCTAAACGCCCATCCTTCACCAC
>NZ_JBGSXS010000166.1:0-29745 GCF_041751335.1 Aquiflexum sp. | reverse complement strand
GAGGAATCTCAAAAGGTTCTATTTATGTTCATATTTATCATTTCCTGATCCTTGAGAGACCCTTCTCCCGATAGCCATCGGGATCAGGGTGACGACAGCGAAGAATTCTGTCATTGGTTAGGCCAAAAAAAAACCCCTTCTCAGGGGCTTTTTTTAAATAGGTTATTAATATGTTAGGCTTTTACTCTAGCCCTAGCTCTCATGGAGACTATTTCTTCACCATTGTCCAAGGTGACCAAGAAGATAAATGCGATTTCCGCAAAACCTCCTGCTGGAATGGTAATGGCCACTCCTGGTCTTTTTGCTCTAAACTCTTCTAGTGTAGTAGTGAAAATAACTTTGTTACCTTGTCCTGCTATAGGTGCTGTCATATAATCACCGGCAGTATTTAAGGTACCGGGGTTAATGGCAGTCGCACCAGCAGCCACTCTCGTGATTTCTCTGATTGTTCTACCTGAATTCTCAGGTATTTCCATTTCAAATACAATTTGTGAAGTTCCGACGTTGGTGACCTCTACATAAGGATCAAAACCGAAGGAGGTTGTATTGGTAAATGACAATGGAATTTCCGGTCTGTTATCCCTGTTGAACATCCCATAGTCAGATTCACAGGAAACCATAACCAATGAAACCAATAGGGTCATGAATATATTTAATGTCTTTTTCATATTCTTATTCATTTATGATTAATCAATATCCCACCAAACTCTAACATTAGGAAGAACCACTTCGAAATTAGGGTTACGAGCAATCTCCTCATTGATATACTGTGCACGGACCGGTCTGGTTCCGTCTATACCCACAGCGTTTTGGTGATCCTGAAGTACAGGATATCCGGTTCTTCTAAAGTCATTCCATTGCTCAAGACCATTCCCATATAAAGCAATATACTTCTGAGTAATGATTTTCTCTAGATTTTGAGCTGCGCTGCCATTTAACGTTACCTCATCTGCGTTTGAAGCGAAATAGGCAACTATCTGTTCTGCTGTCATTCCAGCATCTGTCATGGAAGCCCTGATACCTGCTTGGAAATATTCCTGAGCGTTGCCTGTAGTTCCCAAAGTCAATGCAGATTCAGCCAAAATAAAAGCTGTTTGCGCATTGGTAACCAGTCTTACCGGACCTTCACCTGAAGCACCTGTTACATAAGAACTGAATCTCGACCAAGAGCTTTGTGGCTGAGGTAAAGTGCCTCTGAATCCATTGTCGATAGTTACAAAACTTCCAGTCGGTTTGGTAACGAAGATATCCAACCTTGGATCATTTTTGCCTTGCAACAAATCCACAAATCTCGTGCTGATCAACATGTCATTTTGGAATAGGGAAACATAAGTCCATTCGTAAATGGGAGATCTACTTCCAACAGAAGTACCAAACCTGACATTCAAGTTCTGATTGTTGGCCACAATGTAATTGTTGCCACTGATCACTTGATTGATTACCTCTCTTGCAGCATCAGGATTAACCCTAGAAATGGTGTTTGCCAATTTCAACAATAAGGAATTACCTGCTCTTTTCCAGTTATCGATATTTCCTCCATAAACTAGATCATCAATACCAGGATTGATATTAGAAGCTACATTAAGGTCTGCCAAACCTTCTCTGACCAAATCAAACAAGCTTTGGATGCCATCACCACCCAAATAGATGCTCTGCTGAGAATCCAGTCTTGGTTGGGTGATTTCTGAACCTCTCAAAGCTTCAGAATAAGGAATATCTCCCCAAACATCTGTAGTCAAAGCAAATGTGTAAGCTTTCATAATCTTGGCAATCCCCTTGTAACTTGAGGAATTGACCGCGTCCGCAGATGTAATCAAAGTCTCATAAGTAATCAATGCGCCATTGAAAATCTCAAACCTCCATTGATTATTGAAGTTTGCACCATCAAGGTTATATATGTCATAAGCTGCAGGAGCATTTCCTGCACCAGCTGTAACGCTGACAATGGTAGAACCAAATCTGTTCAATTCATTTGCATTGGCAAATGCAGAACCTGCCAAAGCAGTAGGCAACAACACATCCGGTGTTGCAGTGATCGGGTTGTTGGGAGTTTCGTTGATATCCAGAAAATCCGAACAAGCCGTGGAAGTAAGCAAAGCTGCTGCTCCTATATATGTTAATAACTTTTTCATTTTTCCCTTCATTATAATGTAAATCTCAAATTAACACCGTAGTTTCTCGTTTGAGGTGCTCCGCTCAAATCCATCCCTTGGATGTTTCCAGCACCCTGAGTATTGACTTCAGGATCTGCAGGGAAGCCTGGAGCAAAGAACAACAGGTTCCTGCCAGAAATACCTATAGAAGCCTGTCCAAATGGTGTGGACCTCAGGAATCTTGCAGGAAGATCATAGCTTAATGCAACCTCTCTCAATCTGTAAACCGTGGCATCAAAAACCGCGCCTTCAGAAGCCAATCCACCTAAGCTACCATAATAAGTCTGCGCAGGCACTTGGATATTATTCGGTCTGTAAGTTCCATCTCCATTTGCGATTACTCCAGGCAATATTCTAGGTTGGTCTCTATCTACTCCTGTATAATCAATATGACCGCCGGTTCTAAGATCAACTTGACCAAAAGAATAAAGTTGACCTCCATATCTCGCATCTAAAAGCGCATAGAATGTCACATTTTTGTACCTAAAGGTATTGGCTAAACCTGCCAACCAATCAGGCTGTACATTTGCAATCACCGACCCCGGTACTCCAGGTGCATAACCGCCTGTAACTGGATTCACCAAAAGCTCACCATTTTCATTTCTTGGAAAAGCGGTAGAGATAACTACCCCATAAGGATGTCCAACGGCAATGGAGGATGTGATACCACCGAAACCCCCTGGAGGAATTCCTGAATTTTCAACTCCATCTGTAATTGAAACCACATTGTTTCTGATTCGGGTGAAATTCAAGTTGGCATCCCAGGTAAAGTCGCCTCTATTGAAGATGGTAGAAGACAATACTGCTTCCAAGCCCTTGTTGGTCATTTCACCAATATTGGTGGTTCTGGTATCAAATCCTGTAGAAGGAGATACCGCCACATTGAAGATTTGGTTGGTACTGATGGTATTGAAGTAGGCAACATCCAAACTGAATTTATTATTGAACAAACCTAAGTTTAACCCTACCTCATAAGAAGTGACAAATTCAGGAGTCAAGTCAAAGCTTCCTATTCTACCAGCAGGAGTAAATCCTGGGATACTACCACCTGCTACTGAAATCGGGAAGTTGATATTGGCCACGTTGTTACCATAACCGGCACTGACCAAAACAGACTGCAATAAATATGGATCTGCGTCTCTACCAACTCTTGCCGCACTTGCTCTGATTTTCGCATAGGAAAGAACGTCAGACTGAAGGTTAAATGCATCAGTAGGAACAAAACTTACAGCCATGGATGGATAGAAATAGGAATTGTTACCTGCTGGCAGTGTCGAAGACTGATCAACCCTTCCTGATAATTCCAAGAACAGATAATCTTGGTAATCAAAGGTCAATTGTGAATAGTAACCCACTAGTCTTCTTCTTGTTTGGGATTCACCTGAATTGGTAAATACTGATGCATTGCTAACGTTGTCAAATCCTGGGATAGTCAATGATTCACCCACTACCCTGATATTCTGGAAATCTCTTTGGTTGATATTTTGCCCTAGTAGCAAATTAGCACTCAATCCTTCCGTAAATAGATTTGCTTTTTTCATAGTGATCATCAAATCCCCGTTCAATTCCGACCTGAACAAAAGGTCTTCATTCAATGAGCCCTGAGGCGCTCTGGCTGATCCAAGTCTTAGGGTTTGCCTTCTTCTGTCAGTGTAAGTATCTGCTGTGGCCCTATAAGTAACATTCAACCAATCTGCGAAATCATACCCAACGTTAATGTTTCCGAAAACCCTGTCTACATTAAGGTCGAAAAGTTCATTTTCAGTACTCCATAATGGGTGATTCTGGGCTGGATTGTAATAAATGCTTCTTCCCAATTCATCCTGGAATGGTCTGCCAGAGAAATCAAAAGATCTTGGAATACGGGTAATCTGACCTAAGGCAGAACCACCATTACCTGCTGTACCTGCTCTTTGTTTGGATTTCACATACGTCATGGTGCCTCCGACTTGCACTCCATTCTGTAGTTTTTTATTTCCTCCCACTTGAACACTATACCTATCAAAACCAGTATTCGGGATAATACCTTCCTGATTGGTGGTATTCATATTCAATACATAGTTTTCATTGATATTTCCAGAGGCAATGTTAATGCCATTTTGGAAAATCCTTCCTGTTTGGAAAAATTCTTGGAAATGGTTTGGAAATGCTCTGTAAGGAACCGTTTCTCCTTGAGAATTCACTACGGTGTCAAAGCCCGGAGTACCAAATCGTGGACCCCAAGAAGCCGTGGATGTAGGAACAAAATTATTTTGTGTTCCTTGACCGTAATCATTTTGTAAAGGAGCATAATCTATTGGATCCTGAAGGTTTAAGGAAGAAGTCACTGTGATTTCTGTCTTGTCATTCAATCCCCTACCGCTTTTGGTGGTAATAATAATAGCACCTGCGGAAGCTCTGGAACCGTAAAGTACCGCTGCTGCAGGACCTTTCAGAATGCTCATGGAGGCGATGCTTTCCGGAGCAATGTCATTCAACCTATTACCCGGCTGAGAACCGAAAACTGTTGTTTGGGTATTATCCGTATCATTACTGAAAATGATACCATCCACAACTATCAAAGGCTGGTTATTCCCGGTAAATGAGGTGATACCTCTGATGTTGATGTTAGTTGAAGCTCCTGCACTTCCTGAAGAACCACCTATGTTGACACCTGCAACTTTACCTTGCAAAGCATTCAAAACATTTGGTTCTGACCTTTGGGACAGTGCATCTCCTTTGATGGATTGCAATGAATAGCCAAGTGACCTTTCATCTCTTTCAATACCTTGGGAGGTAACCACCACTTCGGACAATGCTCTGAAATCGGCCTGAAGGATCACATTTACAATTGATCTTCCCTCAAGGAGAATTTCCTGTGTATTGTAGCCGACAAAACTGAACACCAAAATATTACTTCCCGAAGGAACTTCCAGTGAGAAATTGCCATCAAGGTCCGTTACCGTTCCCAATGCGGTACCTTTGATGAGAATGTTCGCACCAGGGATCCCATCAGGATCATCTGTCGATGTCACTTTACCAGTGACTGTTCTGCTTTGTGCCATTACAGAGATTGCTGTAAACAGAGACAAAACAAAACATAGTAAAACTTTCTTCATACTATGAACTTTTAGTTAATAATTAGTTGATTTATTGGCGAATTAATAGGGAAAAAATTAGATTTCAAAAAAATCGGTTTTATTGACTGTTTATATATAAATTATATTTTATATCTTAAAAAAATTACTTTATTTAATTATTTATTTTTATTATTAAATTTTTTATTCCTTTATTATTTTTAATATTATTTTATTCATTTTTTATTATCTTATTATTGTGTTGCTATTTTCAAAATTATGTTAACCTAATGTTAAGAAATCTAAAAATTTCATTCTACCTAAATCGATAATTCAAAAATAAATTTGGTTGAACTATAATATATCACTTCAGAAAAAAAACTTTAATTTTGTTTTTGATTAAATTACTTGTCTTTTTTTCAATATCATTAATATTTATTTGCTTTTAATACCGTATTTTAAGAATAACATAAAATAATACTCGCTTTAAATTATCTTCACTTTAAAAATATTTTAAAATATTTTAACTTTTTTTATTGAAGACGACTAAACGTGAAAAGAATCTTCCTTTTTTATAAGGGGGTATCCTTTTTTGGATAAAATGCAATTTTTCATAAAAATCAATCAATTACAAATTTTCTTTCATATAAAGACAATCATTTATTTGTTTAAGAAAGAAATATTAAAATTAAACGGAACTCTTTCTGGAGTTCGGCAAAATTAAACTAATTCAAAATCTACATCTGGGAATATTGGTAGCTGATAGCAAAAAATTATTCTAAAAAAACTTTGTATATCTTGGCATTGGTAAATAAAAAAAACAGAAAAATCCCAGCAATAGACAATTCAGAATGCCTTAAAAAAAGACCCTCCAACTGTCAGCCTACTGGGATATTAAAATCTGGCTGGAAAAGCTTGATTAAAATGCAAATCTAATGGAAAGTGCTACTTCATCTCCCCAAAACCCGCCTCTTTCACCAAAATTGATCGCAGGCTTCCAATCCAAGGACAAATTGATGGGTGCATCTGTGAACTTGTAATCCAAACCTATGATACCATCAAGACCAATGATGGTATAACTTGTGTTCCTGTCACCCCAAGGAGTGTTATGGTTTCCGGCATTCCATGAACCAATATGCGCACCACCTCCATAAAACCACTGAAGTCCTTTGACCTCTGCAATGTCATTGTGGATTTCATAAAGCGCTGTCACCAGAAATCCTCTCCATCTTGTGTAAAGGAGACCTTCGATAGCGGCATTTTCCTGAACGAAATGTTTGACAGTCAGGCCATTGCCTGAACCGGCCCTAAGACCAATAGCCGTGTTGTACTGGGCCATGGTTTCATTGACAAAAGCCATGGACACCATGAATACAAATAATACGATAACTTTTTTCATCATGCTTTTTCTAAATGGATTAAACTTGTTTAAAATAATTTCGCAAAGAAAACCAATTCGCCGATGATTTCACTAAAAATCATTTGAAATGGTGGATCTGTTGAGGAGTTATACAAATATCAAGCCCAATATCATGTTCATCTGCCGGAATTCGGCTTTCAGGCGGGAAAAAGCTTAAACCTAACTTCAATACACTTTCATCCAAAGTAGTTAAGAATTTATCATAATATCCCTTACCATATCCCAACCTGTTTCCGTTTTCGTCAAAAGCCAATAATGGCATCAGAACCAATTGGATTTGGGAAGGTTCGGTCTGCTTTGCCCCAATGGGCTTTGGTATACCCCATCCATCCTCCTCAAAATCTGTGACTTCCTCCAAATTCAAGGTGTCCAATGAATCTTTGGTCACATTGACTTCGGAGGTGTAGAGATTATACCCCATTTTGTTGAGTTGATGATAAAGCGGAAAAGTATCTATTTCATTAAATCGTCTGATTGAGAAAAAAATATGAATGTGTTTGATGTCTGGTTTTTGGGAAAGGAATACCAAAAAAGAAGTGGTGATTTTTTCCGATAGTCTTGTCACCTCTTCCTGAGTCATTGCTTTTCTCAAAGACTTATACCTGTTTCGTAAAGATTCCTTATCCATTTTCAGGCTTGATAATCATGTAATCAAAATCAAATGGATCAAAAAGATCATAGAGGTCAGCTATAAATCCTTCATCTTCTAAATAAAACCTCATGAAATTCTCAACCCTTTCTTGGGGACTTCCGCCGGGGAACATGTAGTCCTGAAGATCTTCTCTCCTTTTAATCTGTATATTCAGTCGCTTCTCCTCCGCCTTTCTGATTTTTTTGGATAACTGATCCAGGATTTTCAATGACCTGACTTTGGCAGCCTCAAAAGCATTTCCTAAACTTTTTTCAAGATCTGATGCCTTAACACCCGTTTTCTCAAAGATTTCGGCTAACTCCTTTTTTTCCTTTTCAAGCGTTACTTCCATCGAAGCGTGGATTTTCACAAATTCTTTTTTCCAATCCAATACTGATTGAAACAACCTCTCATCCTCCAACTCAATCTGCCCCATCTTTCTCATGGCCAATTTATCCAAGACCAAAGCAAAGTTCCTCGGCATCACTGCCGGAAACTGAACACTGAAATGATCAAAAATGGTTTTCAGCTGAAACCAATAGGCCACTTCGGCCGGACCTCCCAAATAGGCGAGGTTAGGTAAAATCATTTCTTGGTACAAAGGCCTCAGCACGACATTGGGGCTGAATCTTTCAGGATGTTGATTTAACTCCTCCAATATTTCTGTTTCAGTAAAGGAAATATCGGTATTCAACACCTTATATATAGCACCAATTTTTTCGACCCTTTCCCTGACACCTGAAATCATATAAAAGAAATTGATCTCTCTAGGAAAGATTTGACTTTTATATCCCAATTCTTCGAGCTTTTTGGTTTGTTGCTCTGCCAATTGATTGGGTGTATGATTCAGCAAATCTTCCTGGATTACAGGCACAAATATTTTCTTGAAGTCAGGGGTGTTTGTATCGACTACCAAAAGCCCTTTTTCCCCAAATAAGTGATGGACATATTTCCTCCCAGCCTCTGACAGTTTTTTTGAACCCAAATATGCTTCTTTGAAAAGTTCAGGAACAAATGAACCTACCTCTTTGAAAAATTCCCTGAAGGATTGATCCAACTCAAAATCCCCCACTGCACCGGATTGCTTTGATTGCCATTGGTACTTTTTACCGTTGAGCTTGAAGTAATTGATCTCTTCAAAATCATGGTCCTCGGTAGCCATCCAATAGACCGGCACAAAATGAAACTCGGGATAGGATTCTTTCAGCCTATTGGCCAGATTGATGGTGGATACGATTTTATATATAAAGTATAATGGCCCTGTAAACAAATTAAGTTGATGGCCTGTGGTCACGGTAAATGTTTTCCCATCAGCCAAAGACCGGATTTGCGCTTTGGTCTTTTCGGAGATTTCCAAACCCGAGTACTGTTTTTCCAATTCCCTGACCAAAACATTTCTTTTTTCCGCATCAAAACCTTTGCCTTCCAAAAGGTTTTTGAAATTGGCTGATTTGGGGAATTGATTATAGAAAGGAGCTATATGTGGTTTTTGACGGATATAATCTAAAAATAAAGATGAAAACTGCCCGGTACACTCAGGGTCAACAGTGGCTTTAATCATGGAATTCAGGGTTCAACGTTCTTTGTAAGGGTATAAATGAAGTAAACTTTCCAACAAATGATAAAGTTCGCATAATTTTTCTTATTACAAGAATGGTATGTTTCTCCGTTGAATTATTTCAAAAATTATGTAGGGGAGTTGGGGAGGAGGTGGGTAGATTTGAGGTTAAGGATGGTAGAAGTCCGATGTCAGATGACCGATGTTGGCGAGTGGGAAGGAGGAAGGTTGAAGGAAGGGGTTGACGATGTCCGATGACCGATGACCGATGTTGGGGAGTGGGAAGGAGGAAGGGTGAGGGATGATCAAGTGGTGCGTCATTGCGAGTCCCCAACATTTTTGAAAAACATTCAGAAAAGGAATGACATTTTGTTGTTCGTCATCCTGAATCCGAGGTACGAGGCGAAGGATCTCCAAGCCTTAAGGTAGAGACTCTTCTTACGTCAGAGTGACGGCTCTGATTTACGTCATTGGTAGCCTGCCTGCCCATTTTTGCAGGGAGCACTTGGGAAACTTTGATATTTTGAACAGTCCTTCTTGCTACGTGGCAATCTCTTTAGGGAGGGGGAAGGAAGGGGTTTTAGATTGTAGATTTAAGATTTAAGATTTGGGGTAGTAATGATAATGGAGGAAGATGGAAAGGATGAAGGATAAGGGATGAAGGATGAAGATGGGGAAGTACAAGGTACAATCCGCAACGGCGGACAAGATGTACAAAGTACCAAGTACTGGGTTAGTAGTAAGAAATAGGGTTCCCGTTGTCTGAATCCTGGTCTGTCGACCTTGTCCATGCTGACAGAATACTCACAGTGACCGGGGAAACGGATCAGGGTAAAATAGCAAAGGCTTTGGAAAAGTCAGGATACAAAGGGAGAAATCATTTCCTGAAACAATTTCAATCAAATTTGCTTTAATTTCTTAGCTTTGCCCAAAATTTTCGATGATCAACTACCAAAAATTTGTACTGGATAATGGCCTGCAGGTCTTGGTTCATGAAGACCATGGTACCAAAATAGCCGTATTGAATATCCTGTATAAAGTGGGGTCCAGAAACGAGATCAAAGGCAAAACCGGATTGGCCCACTACTTTGAACACCTGATGTTCGGCAGTTCCAAAAACGTTCCTGTTTTTGATACGGCACTGGAAAAAGTCGGTGGATCCTGCAATGCATTCACCAATACCGACATCACCAACTTCTACATTACCCTTCCTGCTGCTAATATAGAAACTGCATTTTGGCTGGAATCAGACAGGATGCTACAACTCAACCTCAGTGAAAAAACCATTGAGACGCAAAGGAAGGTAGTCATTGAGGAATTCAAGCAACGATATCTCAACCAACCTTATGGCGATGTTCATCATCACATCAGGAAGCTTGCCTTTGACAGCCATCCTTACCAATGGCCGACTATAGGTGCAAACTTAGAGGACATCATCAACTACAAAAGGGAAGATGTAGAAGAATTCTATTTCACCCATTACCGTCCTGACAATGCAGTTATGGTGGTAGCAGGTGATGTGACCTTGGAACAGGTCAAGCACCTCGCCCAAAAATGGTTTGGAGACATCCCATCAGGTCAAATTCCCAAGAAAACCATCAATCAGGAACTGCCCCAAGCCAGCAAAAAAACTGCTACTGTACAGACTGATGTTCCTACAGATGCCTTATACAAAGTATATCATATGCCTGCCAAATTGCAGGACGGTTACTTGGAGTCTGATCTGATCACAGATATTATTGGCTTCGGCCGTTCTTCCATTTTGGAACAGCAATTGGTGAAAAACGGAAATATCTTCGCCTCAATCGGCGCCTATATTTATGGAACAATCGATCCTGGACTTATGGTATTTTCAGGAAAAATGGAAAAAGGTCAGACTGCTGAAAATGCGGAGAAGGCCTTGGATGAGGTAATCCATGACTTTCTGAAATCCAGTATCTCAGACGAAACCCTCACCAAAGTCAAAAATCAGGCAGAGGCCATGAAAACCTACGAGTCTGTGCAGATCCTGAACAGGGCAATGAGTTTGGCCTATTACGCACATTTGGGCAATGCCGATTATTACCAAACCGAATACGAGAAGAAAACCCAAATCCCGGCAGAACAAATACTGGATTGGGCTAAAAATATATTGAGAGAAGATAATTCTTCGGTGTTGTATTATAAGGGGAAGTAGGCTGTTTGAGAAGCGAGAGATTAGAAGCGAGAGATTAGAAGCGAGAAGCGAGAAACAAGAGCCAAGAATTAAGAGCCAAGAATCAAGAGCCAAGAATTAAGACACAAACCTTGTTCTGAGAAACAGGAAGACAAGAGTCAAAGTCCGGGCAGTCTCGGGTATTAGGGAGTCAAGAATAAAGACTCCATTTGTCTTCTTCTTTTATTGGGTCTTTAGTCTTGCGTCTTGTGTCTAAAGTCTAAATCATTAAATCTAAAATCCCATGTCAAACTTCAGAATAGGTTTCGGTTACGATGTTCATCAGCTACAGGTCGGATATGATTTCTGGCTTGGAGGGATTAAACTTGAGCATGAAAAAGGTGCAGTTGGGCATTCAGATGCGGATGTCCTGATCCATGTGATCTGTGACGCCTTGTTGGGTGCCGCCAATCTTAGGGATATCGGTTATCATTTTTCGGATAAAGACCCGAAGTATAAAGGCATTGACAGCAAAATACTTTTGAAAGAGGTGATGCTTCTACTCAGAAATGAGGGATACGAAGTTGGCAATATTGACACCACAGTCTGTCTGCAATTACCAAAAGTCAATCCACATATTCCGGCCATAAAAAAATGCCTGTCCGAGGTGATGGAAGTTGAGGAAAGAAATATATCCATCAAGGCTACGACAACGGAAAACCTTGGTTTTGTTGGAAGAGAAGAAGGTGTTTCTGCTTATTGTGTGGCGTTAATTTATTCCAAATAAGATGGCCAGAGAAGTTAAGATCATCACGACAGAAGACGGTTCACATTCCTTGTTTGTACCCGAATTAAATGAAAGCTATCATTCTTTTCATGGCGCTTACCGGGAATCGATTCATGTTTTTATGTTATATGGTTTGGAGACTTGGTTCACACGCAATCCTGAAAGATACCCTATCCGGATATTTGAGGTGGGCTTTGGAACAGGACTTAATGCATGGCTGTCTTTGGTTTGGGCGGAGCAGTTTAAGGTTCCAGTATTGTACCACACGATTGAGCCATTTCCCTTGGAAAAAGAGATCTATTCCAAACTCAATTATACAGAGGTGGATACAAGCATCTACCATTATGCCTCTTATTTCAACAGACTACATACCGCTCCATGGAATGAAGGATCTGTGATTTCTGAGTATTTCAATATGAAAAAGGACCTCATCACTTTAGAAGAGGCTGTCCTCTACCCAACTGATATAATTTTTTATGATGCATTTGCTCCCAATAAGCAGCCCGAACTTTGGACCAAAGAAATGCTCGCCAAAGTCACTGATACCATGAACCCTGGAGCAATTTTTGCAACTTACTGTGCCACGGGGCAACTGAAGCGGGATTTAAAAGACCTCGGCCTGGAAGTAGAAACTCTCCCCGGCCCTCCGGGTAAAAAGGAAATGGTGAGGGGGGTGAAGGGAAGGATGAGGGATGAAGGGTGAAGGGTAGATTTTAGATTTAAGATTTTAGATTTGGATTGAAGAAGGAGCAAAATAATAAGGAGTAGTGTGCAGTCATGATGAATGAGTTTTTCGTTTGTCTGCAGGCTTTGGTTCTTAGTTCTTGGATTCTGACTCTAAAATACTATTTCTCACTTCTAATCTCTAGTCTATAAAAAAGACTTCGATACGCTGCGGCGCATCAAAGGTCTCACATCTCGTCTCTCGCTTCTCGTCTCTCGTATCTTGTTTGGCTCTTGGCTCTAATATCTCGTCTCTCGCATCTCGTCTCTCGCTTCTCACCCCTCAAACATCTCCTCAATCAGTTCATTGTAGAAATCCCTGACCTCCATGCCGATGGATTTGACTTGTTGGGAAATGAGACTTGTTTCTGTTTGGCCGGGAACGGTGTTGATTTCAATGAAATAGAACTTGGCTGTCTCATATTCCAGAAAATAATCAATGCGGACAGCCCCTTTGCAATTTAGTTTGGTGTAGACTTTTTCAATGATACTGTTGACTCTATTTACCTCCTCCTCACTCATCCTTCCTGGAGTAATTTCTTCGGTCACACCGGGAGAGTATTTGGCTTCAAAATCAAAAAATTCTTTGCTGCTTACAATCTCGGTGGCGGGCAACACGGTTGTTTTGCCTTTGGCATGATATACTCCGATGGAGAATTCTCGTCCATCCACAAACTCTTCTACCAATACCTGACTGTCTTCGGCAAATGCCTTGTCCAATGCTTCCTGTAATTCTTTGGGTTCTTTCACCTTGCTCATCCCAATACTGCTTCCTCCATTATTGGGTTTGATAAACAAAGGCAGCCGAAGTTCTTTTAAAACCTTTGACATATTTACTGCCGAGTTTTTAAAAAGCTGAATAGATTTTGCCACATATAATTCCGGAACATCCTGGACAATAGCTTTGGTATAACCCTTGTTCATAGTGATCGCAGAAGTCAGTGCATCACAGGTGGTGTAGGGTAGCCCTAACAGATCAAAATATCCTGCCAACTTTCCATCCTCTCCCGGCGATCCATGCAGAATATTGAAAACTCCATCGAAGATGATCTTCTGCTCGTTTAGTGTGATAGAAAAATCATTCATGTCCACAGGTATTTTATCTCCGGTGGCCGTTTCATGGTACCAATTGCCAGGATAAATAAGAATCTTATAGACATCGTACTTTTCTGTATCGATAGTTCTCTCGACCACAGCTGCACTTTTCAGGGAAACCACCGCCTCTCCGGTATATCCTCCGGTAACAATAGCAATTTTCTTCTTCATAGGATGTAAAAGTAAAAAAACCCGACTTGATTTTCCTATTGGCAAAAAAAGTTTCACCAAAATTCCTGCAATAAAAAGCCAACCCCCATAAGCGTGGTTTTTTTTGTCTTGAAATTAAAGCGAAAAGCATTTATATTCACAGGATGACCAAACCCTTATTCATTAAAAATTTAGTAGTTTTGCTATTATTTTTCTGTTTGCCAAAGAGCATTTTTGCCCAAAGCCCTCCTATTTCCACTGGTCCATATTTATTTTTAAAAGAAAACCGATTACAGGCAAAATGGGTTGAAAATGGCAAATCAAAAAGCATGGAAGTTCTAAGCCCTGAATTTTTTAAAAAGGAATTTGATTTTCAATTAAATCCTGATGCAGTTAAAAAGAAAATGCAGGAGACCCCGGATTTTTATCAGGATTATAAAGGAGTTACAGACTTAGTGGTTATCTCTGATATCCATGGTCAATTTGACCTGATGGTTGAACTATTGCAAAGTCATGGTGTCATCGACGAAAATCTTAACTGGATTTATGGAAAAGGGCATTTGGTCATCAATGGAGATATCCTGGGCAGAGGGGACAAAGTGACGGAAGCTTTGTGGTTGGCCTATTTGCTAGAAGACCAGGCCATCGAAGCAGGAGGAAGACTTCATTGTTTATTGGGAAATCATGAATTGATGTTGTTGGATAATGATCTGCGCTACCTGAACCAAAAATATGTCCGGGCTGCAAGTCTTATGAAAATGTCTGTTAAAAAATTGCACAACGAAGAATCTGTGCTGGGCAACTGGCTGAGAAAAAGACCGATAATCGTGACTATAGATAGCCTTTTATTTACCCACGCAGGTATTTCTACAGAATTTGTTGAACGGCAATTGACAGCCCATGATGTCAATAAAATATTTTATGAAAATATTCTGAAAACTCCCAAAAACCGTAGCAACAAAGGCCGGGAGATTTCTTTCCTAACTGGCCCCACAGGACCTATTTGGTACAGGGGATATTTTGACGAAAATAATATCGATGTAAAAGACCTTGATGCCATCTTAGCCTATTTTGGTTCTCAAAAAATCATAGTAGGCCATACTTCAGTGGATATGATTACGCCCCTTTTTGGTGGAAGGGTATTGGCAGTAGATTCCAGCATAAAAAACGGCAGAGGTGGGGAGATATTGATCATTCAAAAAGGAGATCTCTTTCGGGGTGCAATCAATGGTGTCAAATACAAATTCCCTTAATCCTTTATATTGGCGTATCAATTTCAATTTTTAATGAATTCTTTCTATCTTGAATGAATTCTTATGGTCAGATACCTCAAAAACTTCCTTTTTATCTTTTTTTTATTGGCAATTTCAAAGAGTGGAATTGCCCAAGAAACCAATTCAAAGATTTCCGAAGGACCCTATATCTTTTGGCATGACGGATCCTTCCATGCCAAATGGGTAGAAAATGGGGAATTGAAAACGGAAAAAAACATCAATGTGGATTTTCCAGAAAAAGAATTAGGATTAGGTGTTGATACAGAATTGTTCAGAAGTAATTTAATAAGCCGTCCAGGAGCTGCACAAAAATACAAGCGGGTTTCAAATATGGTTGTGATTTCCGATATCCATGGCCAATATGACCTGATGGTTGAATTATTGAAAAACCATGGTGTCATCAATGATAACTTGGACTGGAGTTTTGGCAAAGGCCACCTTGTCATCAATGGGGATATTATGGACCGTGGTGAAAAAGTAACAGAGATTTTGTGGCTTGCCTACAAATTGGAGCAACAAGCAATGAAAGCCGGAGGAAGATTGCATTTTCTGGTTGGCAACCATGAACTGATGGTAGCCCGGGATGACCTAAGATACCTACATGAAAAGTATATCAAGGCGGCTGAGATCATGGGGATATCGATAGAAGAACTCTATGGATTCAATTCGGTTTTGGGACATTGGATACGTCAACGACCTGCCATCGTTACCATCAATGACCTGCTATTTGTACATGCCGGTATATCACCCGAACTTATCCAAAGAAAAATGACTGCCAAAAGTGTCAATAAAATGTTTTTCGAGAATATTATGGGCCCTTATCCTCCTAAAGAAAAGAAAGAGGATGATTTTTGGTTTTTGATGGAATCCAACGGTCCGGTATGGTACAGAGGATATTTCAATGAGGGAGAAATCAGTGACTCTGATATAGATGAAACTTTAGCTTACTTTAAATCAAAACACATTGTTGTCGGACATACCTCTTTTGAGACTGTCAGTTCTCATTATGGAGGAAAAGTGATCGGAGTAGATTCCAGTGTCAAAAATGGGGAAGATGGGGAGGTGCTTATTGTGGAAAATGGAACTATATATCGGGGACTTAAGGATGGAAAGAAAATAAATTTTTAGGATAGGTTTTTAAACTAAAACTTTTGAAGTTAAAGTTCCGTACTCAAAAACATAAACTATCCGCTCGATCACTATGAAAAATCCAAGTCTTTATTCAATTGCCTGCTTATTTTTATTCTTTTCAGCCTGTCAGGAAAAGGAAGAACTTTTCTCTCCCAATTTGATTGGAACTTGGGAAATAGCTAATTGGAATGAAAGTATTGAAAGGGAATCGGTTGTAAGTTTTATCTTCAAAAGCGATGGTACTTATACTTATCAGTGGACAGATAGGCTGTCAAAAGAAGATGATAATGTAGGCTACCAACTTCTTCATAAAGGCTTTTTCAGCTCTTTGGGAGATCAATTGTCATTGATGCCCCGGGAAATATTCTATCCCCCTATTCAAAATAATGGACCGCCATTTGGCCCTAAAGAAGAATTGGTAAAAGCGGATTTTTCATCTACTCAGGTGGACAGGATGCAATTCCGTATTTCAGAAGATGGTCAGGAACTTTTGATTTATGCTGATGATCCTCAAGCATTAGATATGCTTTACACCAAAGTGGAGTAAATCAAGGTTCTAGGCCGAAGTGGGTGGCTCCACTCACTTCCTAAAGTTCAAAATTCACATTAAGTTTTTTGGAATGTTGAGACCAGTTTGAACCCGCACTAATCCACCATCGGTCATCCGTCATCGGACACACAAAAAAAAGTTTGCCACGTCGCACGAAGAGTTTCTGGTCAAATAAGAAATTTGAAGTGCTCCTCGCAATGACGCAAACATCGGACTCCCAACTTCCAACTATAAAATAACTATTTCTCCATCCTGCTATTTTTCATACTTTTGCCCACTTTAAAAAATACCTGAATTCTATGAGTAGCATTAAATGCAATTTGCTTCTGTTCATATTTCTACTTGGAAGCATATCAGTTTTAGCCCAGCAAAAAAAGAAAGTCAGTCTTGAAGATGTCTTTAAATCCAATACATTTTCCCAAAAATCAGTTAATGGGATCAATTGGATGAAGGATGGACAGTATTACAGTTCATTGCAGAGCGGGCTGACAGGTCCTAAAGTGGTCAAAATAAATGTTGCCACAGGAGAAGAGGCAGAAGTTCTGATAGATGGAGGGGCTTTGGGAATCAATTTTTCCAGTTATGCTTTCAATCCTGATGAGACCAAAGCTTTGGTTGCCACTGATGTTGAAAGTATTTATAGAAGATCGAGTAAAGGAGTTTTCCATGTGATAGACCTTCAGACCGGCACATCTCAAAAACTCATGGACGGGGAAAAAATCATGTATGCTACCCTCTCCCCTGACAATAATAAAGTAGCCTTTGTAAAGGAAAATAACTTATATATCGCAGAACTTGCCAATGGTCAGGTCAGCCAAATTACCACAGATGGAAAATGGAACCATGTGCTCAATGGCGCAGCTGATTGGGTATATGAAGAAGAATTCTCCATGTCCAAAGCCTTCGATTGGTCACCGGATGGCAGCAAAATCGCCTTTATCCGATTTGATGAAACCGAGGTCCAAGAATTCAACATGCAGACTTGGGGTAAATTATATCCAAAAGACTATAAATTCAAATATCCCAAAGCAGGAGAAAAAAATGCCGAAGTCAGCATACATATCTATAACCTAAACAGTAAAAAGACCGTTGCGGTGGATTCAGGCTCTGAAAAGGACATTTACCTTCCAAGGATATATTGGACAGGTGAAGCCAATACTTTGGCATTTTTGAGATTAAATAGACTTCAAAATCAATTGGACCTATTTTATGCCAATGCACTCACCGGAGAAACCAAACTTATCTTACAGGAAAAATCAGAAACTTATGTTGACCTGAACTACAATGATGACCTTAGGTTTTTGGAAGGGAATAAGGGATTTATCCGAACTTCTGAACAGGATGGGTTCAAGCACATTTACCTCCATGACAGTCAGGGGAAATTGATCAGACAGGTCACCAATGGGAATTGGGAAGTAAGCGACTTAGTAGGATTGGATGAAAAATCCAAAAAAATCTACTATATCTCAACAGAAAATTCGCCCTTGGAAAGAAACCTATATGTGATCAATATGGATGGAAAAGGCAAAAAACTCCTTACCCCGGAAAAAGGAACCTATACCATCAATATGAGTAAGGACTTTAAATATTACATTGCCAACTTTTCTCAAGCCAACAGTCCTTTAAAAGTGACACTCAATGAATCCTCAGGAAAATTGGTCAAAGTATTGGAAGACAATCGGGAACTTATGTCCAAAATCGGAAATTTCGCAATCTCTCCTAAAGATTTTTTCACCTTCAATACGGTGGACGGCACTTCTTTAAATGCCTATATGATTAAACCTGTGGACTTTGATGAAAGCAGAAAATACCCAGTCCTCATGTATGTCTATGGAGGTCCGGGTTCCCAAAATGTCACCAATTCTTGGGGAGGAACAAGGGATTTTTGGCACCACCATCTGGCATCCGAAGGATACATTGTGGTTTGTGTAGACAACAGAGGAACTGGTGCAAGAGGGCGTGACTTCAAACATGTCACTTATGCTAATCTGGGCAAAATCGAGACAGAAGATCAAATTGCCGGGGCAAAACACTTAGGTGCCCTACCCTATGTGGACAAAACCAGAATCGGAATTTGGGGTTGGTCGTATGGGGGATATATGTCCTCTTTGGCTCTAATGGTAGGCAATGATGTATTTAAAGCAGCCATAGCTGTGGCACCGGTGACGACTTGGAGATACTATGATACCATTTATACCGAAAGGTACTTGCAGACCCCCCAATTAAATGCCGCCGGTTATGATGACAACAGCCCAATTACCCATGTCAACAAATTAAAAGGCAACCTATTGTTGATTCACGGCACAGGTGATGACAATGTTCATTTTCAAAATGCAGTGGATTTGGTAGACGCATTGGTCAAAGCTGACAAACAATTTGAAACCATGTATTACCCTAACAAAAACCATGGCATATCCGGGGGCAATACTTCTTGGCATTTGTATTCTTTGATGACGGATTTTATTAAGAGGAAGCTTTGAGGAAGGATGAAGGTGGATGGTGCGTCATTGCGAGTCTCCAACATTCTGAAAATGTTCAGAAAAGGAATGACATCAAGTTACCCTCTAGGCAGCCGTCATTCTGAGGCACGAAGAATCTCCAGAGGTCCTATTTATGTTTAATATACATTTCCTGATCCTCGAGAGATGCTTCTCCCGATAGCCATCGGGATCAGCATGACGGTGCTCCGAATTCTGTCATTGCGAGGAGCACTTTGGAAACTTTGATATTTTGAATATTCCTTCGTGCGATGTGGCAATCTCTTTAGGGAGGAAGGATGAAGGGAGGGAATTTTAGAAGGAAGATTTTAGATTTTAGATTTTAGATTCTAACATCTCGCCTCTGTTTCTTGTTTCTAACATCTCGCTTCTCGCTTCTCGCATCTCGCTTCTCGCCTCTCGCCTCTCGCCTCTCGGTTCTAACATCTCGCTTCTCGCATCTCGCATCTCGCTTCTAGTCTCTCTTCACGAAATGACCATTGATAGACCTCTAACACCACCTATATTTATTTCATTTCAAAGCAGAACGAAAGGACTTAGCTTTCGGTTGAATAACTATCTGTACAATTCCCTAGTTATAAGCGAGAACAAATGAAAAAAGGCATGTTGTTTTATAAAACATACAAGCACTCCTCGAGCTGGGAATGGGTGGTATTTATCCATGGTGCAGGTGGTTCGTCAGCGGTTTGGCACAAGCAAATCCGGGATTTCAGGAAGGATTTCAACCTTTTGCTAATTGATTTGAGGGGTCATGGCAAATCAGCAGAATCCATCAGAAATATATGGAAGGAAGAATATACTTTTCCTGCCGTAACCAAAGATATTATAGAAGTATTGGACCATCTTAAGATCCCTCCGGCTCATTTTATGGGTGTTTCTTTGGGAACTATACTTGCCAGACAATTGGCTGAAATGGAACCTCATCGTGTCAGTTCATTGGTGATGGCCGGAGCGATAACAAGACTCAATATTACCTCGAGGGTTTTGGTATATTTGGGCAATGCTTTTAAAAGCGTAGTCCCATATATGTGGTTGTACAGTCTATTTGCATGGATTATCATGCCACGTAGGCATCATGCTGAATCACGAAATCTATTTATCAGAGAAGCCCAACGGCTTTGCCAAAAGGAATTTATCCGTTGGTTTAAAATGACCAAAGACATCAATCCTGTTCTGAGATATTTCAAAGAAAAAGATTTGGCCATTCCTACCTTGTACATCATGGGTGAAGAAGACATCATGTTTTTGGAACCCGTCAAAAAAATTGTTAAAGAGCATAAACTTTCGCTTTTGAAAATTGTCAAAGCATGTGGCCATGTGGTCAATGTAGAACAAGCCGAAAAATTTAACCAACTTTCACTGGAATTTCTTAGAAATCTAAATCAACCCCATCAAAATTCATTTGTGCACTAAGAATGAAAAACTCTACAAAAATAATTTTGACCTTTGTAATCCTGGCCGTGATTGCAATTATTTTTATTTACCTCAGAAGGGCTGAAATATTTGGCACCAAAAATGAACCTGCCCCGGTCAGTGCCTCCGCACAAGGATCACAGGTGCTACCTGTGAATGTTGTAGAGATACATCCTCAAAAGCTGGAAAACAACCTTAACATAACAGGAACTGTCCTTCCAAATGAGATGGTATCCCTTAGATCTGAAATTTCTGGTCTTGTCCAACGAATTGCATTTAAAGAAGGGCAATTTGTGAAAAAAGGAACTCCCTTAGTATATTTAAATGATGACGAACTCAGTGCCCAATAACAAAAGCTTGAGTTTACCAAAAAACTTTTTGAGAGTCAGGAAAACCGCCAAAAGCAATTATTGGCAAAAGAAGCAATAAGTCAGGAAGAATATGATATTGTACTCAATCAATTTAATACTAACCTTTCTGATTTAAATTTGGTAGAAGCACAGTTAAGCAAAACTGTGATACGTGCTCCCTTTGACGGTGTTTTGGGTTTGAGACAAATTTCAGAAGGTAGTGTCATAGGAACCAATGATGTGATAGTCAGTATTATCAATATTGATCCCATAAAAATAGAATTCTCTATTCCAGAAAGATATGCGAATCAGGTTGAAGTGAATTCCAAAATATTTTTCTCAACTGACATTGGAGGAGAGGAAGCAGAAGGTGTAGTATATGCATATGAACCGAATATTGATGCCAACACAAGGACCCTGAAACTTCGGGCACAGAGCCCGAATAAAAAGAAATTATTTCTTCCTGGGATGTTTGTAAGGATAAAATATATTTTGGGCATTGAGGAAAATGCCCTATTGGTTCCCGCAGAATCTGTTATACCTGAGCTAAGTGGATACAAAGTATTTGTGGTCACTGCTGACAGTAAAGTGGAAGAAAGACAGATTTCAATTGGTACAAGAACAGATACAAGTGTTCAGATAGTGGATGGATTGAAAGAAGGTGACCTTGTATTGACTACGGGTGTATTGCAGGTACGATCAGGAATGACTGTCAATTACAATAAAATCAACTGATTATGTCAAGTTTATCAACCATCAGTATCAGGAGGCCTGTATTGGCAATCGTATTGTCTTTGACAATTTTACTTTTTGGAATTATCGGAATCAGTTTTCTTGGTATCAGAGAATTTCCAAGTGTTGATCCGCCAATCATCAATGTCAGGACGGATTATGTCGGTGCCAATGCAGATGTCATAGAAGCACAGATTACAGAACCCCTGGAGGAAGCCATTAATGGCATCTCCGGAATCAAGTCCCTTACTTCCACCAGTAATGACGGGGCAAGTAATATCACGGTAGAATTTGATGTAGGAGCGGATTTGGAAGCAGCCGCCAATGATGTTAGAGACAAGGTTTCTGGTGCGCAGCGAAATCTTCCACCAGACACAGAACCTCCTGTGGTATCCAAGGCGGATGCAGATTCCCAACCAATAGTCTTTTTGAATGTACAAAGTGACAGAAGGACACTTTTGGAACTGTCAGACATTGCTAATAATATTTTTAAAGAAAGGTTGCAGACTATCCCTGGCGTAAGTAGGGTTCAGATTTGGGGTGAGAAACAATACGCCATCAGACTGAGGATGGATCCTTTGAGAATGGCTTCATATGGGGTTACACCATTGGATGTGCTTAATAAAGTCCAAAGTGAAAATGTTGAGCTTCCTTCCGGAAGGATTGAAGGTTCTGCCATTGAGCTTTCTGTACGGACCAAAAGTAGGCTGAGTTCCCCTCAGGAGTTCAATAACCTGATCATCAAAGAGGACCAAAACAACATTGTAAAATTCCAAGATGTAGGAAAAGCCGAGTTGGCAGCCTTAAATGAGCGGACCGTCCTCAAAAGAGATGGTATTCCAATGGTAGGCGTAGTTTTGGTACCGCTACCCGGTTCCAACAATATCGAAATATTGGACGAGTTTTACCGAAGACTGGAATTTATCAAAAAAGACCTCCCCAATGATGTTCTTTTGGATATTGGTTTTGATTCGACCAAGTATATCAGGAATTCCATCAATGAAGTACAACAAACAATTTTTGTGGCTTTCATACTGGTAGTTACCATCATATTTTTATTTCTAAGAGATTGGCGTACCACATTTATTCCAGTGCTTACCATTCCAATCTCTTTGATAGGGGTTTTCTTTATCATGTACCTAATGGACTTTTCCATCAATGTCCTGACGTTGTTAGGAATCGTGCTCTCCATAGGACTTGTGGTAGATGATGCCATTGTGGTTCTTGAAAATATCTACACCAGGATAGAGAAAGGAGAAAATCCGGAAACTGCTGCTGAAAAAGGTGCTGAGGAAATTTTCTTTGCAGTAATTGCAACTACAGTTGCCTTGGCAGCTGTTTTCTTGCCTGTAATATTCTTGACAGGTACGACAGGTCGTCTTTTCAGGGAATTTGGAATAGTAGTCGCAGGTGCTGTCATTATATCTTCTTTTGTGGCATTGACCATGACCCCGATGTTAAGTTCCAAGCTTTTGAAAAAAAGGGAAAAACAAAATTGGCTATATACCAAAACGGAACCATTTTTTGTTTGGCTGAACCTTAAATTCAATAATGCCTTATATTCTTTTATGAAAGTCAGGTGGATTTCTTTTGTACTCATTATTATCATGGGTTTTGGGATCTATCAATTGGTAAAGGTAATTCCGACAGAACTTGC
Source organism: Aquiflexum sp. (assembly GCF_041751335.1). Classification (GTDB taxonomy): domain Bacteria; phylum Bacteroidota; class Bacteroidia; order Cytophagales; family Cyclobacteriaceae; genus Aquiflexum. Next base: position 6,433 of record NZ_JBGSXS010000166.1, on the reverse strand, counting down.
CCCCACGGAGGATCGTGGAGAAATGAGAGTCAACCTTGCAGGACCCGAAGGTGCAACCTTTGATTATATGGACAAGGTAATAGATGAAATGACCGTTGAATTTATGGATCAGATTCCCGAAGCGGAAAGAGAAGGTATCATTACCGTTACTTCTCCGGGTTTTGGAACAGCAAGTACCAATTCAGGTTTTCTCAGGGTAATTTTAAAAGATGCATCTGAACGTGAGAGAACCCAACAGGAGATTTATGAACAGGTAACTGGAATTCTGGAAAGATTTACTGCAGTAAGGGCTTTTGCGACACAACCACAATCTATAGGAGACCGTAGAGGAGGCTTACCGGTACAATATGTAATTCAAGCGCCAACTTTGGATAAACTCAAAGATGTCATTCCTGAATTTATGGAGAAAGTGGGCCAAAGTCCGATTTTCAGTTTTTCTGATATCAACCTGAAGTTTACCAAACCAGAAATTGAAGTTGAAATAGATAGAGCAAAAGCCCAGAACATCGGTGTTTCTGTTCAGGAAATTGCGCGTACGCTCCAATTATCTTATTCAGGTCAAAGGTTTGCCTATTTTATCATGAATGGAAAGCAATACCAAGTTGTAGGAGAAATGCAGATTCAGGATCGAAATGAACCTGTGAATCTGAGGATGCTTTATGTAAGAGCAAATAATGGTGAATTGGTACAATTGGACAATTTGGTTACCATCAATGAAAAAAGCACTCCTCCGCAGCTTTATAGGTTCAATAGATTTGTGAGTGCGACAATATCCGCCGGATTGGTTCCTGGAAATACAATAGGTACAGGTTTGGATGAAATGGACAGAATAGCTTCTGAAGTTTTGGATGAGACATACAGTACTGATGTGGCAGGTCTTTCCAAAGAGTTCCGTGAAAGCTCCAATAGTCTTGTCTTCGCTTTCATATTTGCATTGGTCCTGATTTATTTGGTTCTTTCAGCGCAATTCGAAAGCTTTTTAGACCCATTAACTATCATGTTTACGGTACCTTTAGCACTATTTGGCGCTTTATTTTCTTTGTGGATATTTGATTTTACATTGAGTATTTTCAGTCAGATAGGTATAATTATGCTCATCGGGTTGGTGACTAAAAACGGTATTTTGATTGTCGAATTTGCAAATCAGAGAAAAGCACAGGGAATGTCTATCGATGAAGCGATCATTGGTGCAGCCGGGGCCAGATTCAGACCTATTTTAATGACCAGTTTATCTACTATACTTGGGATATTACCGATTGCACTCGCACTTGGTGCAGGAGCCGAGAGCCGGGTGCCTATGGGAGTAGCAGTGATTGGAGGTCTAGCATTTGCTACAATTTTGACACTATTTATTATCCCGGCAGTTTACACTTACTTAACTTCAAAACAAGGAAGATTAGCCAGAGTCTAATGAGAAAACTACTTTTAACTTTCGTCCTGACAGGACTTGCATTTATATCTCTTCAGGCCCAAGGGACTGAAGAACTTGACCTTGAAAAAGCCGTAATAATCGGTCTTGAAAGAAATTATGGGGTGAAAATAGCGGCTAACAATGTTGCTATTGCTGAAAGGGATATTAAAATCGGAACAGGCACCTTTTTTATGCCGACTGTGACTGGAAATTTTACAAACAGCTTCAATAGAGAAGATGTTAAACAGCAATTTGCAAATTCTCCCGAGCCCAACGAAGTCCCCGGTGCAAGAACGGAAACTGAAAACTATTCTGTAGTAGGATTTTATGGCTTCCGACCTGAAACTGTTTATTCCATAAGAATACTTGGGAAACTGGCTGAAATCAGTGACCTAGATGCTAAGGTTTTAGTAGAAAATACTGTAGCTGCTATCTCATCTACTTACTTTAGGCTTGTGTTGGAACTTCAAAGGTACAATGTACTGAAAACTACCCTAGACCTTTCACAATCCAGGTTGGATATTGCCAAAGCGAGATACGAACTCGGAGGTGCTGGTAGAAGGGATTTTCTGACTGCACAGGTAGATTACAATGCCGATCTTTCTCTTTTGGTAAATCAGGAACTTGTCATAAAAAATGCAAGAGTCAATCTCAATCAATTACTTGCTCTGACACCGGATAGGGAATTTGCTGTAAAGGATACTATTTTGGTGGATAAAAATCTTCTTTTAGAAGACCTCTTGGAAAATGCCTATCTGAATAATAAACAATTTTTGATCACTCAAAGACAAGAGAATGTCGCATTCTTGGCATTGAGGGAAACTCAGGCCCAAAGGTTACCTCAATTAAATCTTAATGCATCATATATTAAAAACACATTTTCTTCTCAAGCAGGTATTCTTTTACTTAACCAAAGGCAAGGTTACAATTATGGTTTAACCGCTTCTTTAAATGTTTTCAATGGATTCACATTGAACAGGCGAATACAGAATGCCCGCGTTCAGAAATTGAATGCAGAGCTTGCCGTCCAAGATCTCGAAATCCAAATGGTATCGGATATTCAGCGTGCCTATAACACCTATAACACAAATATTCGGTTGTTGGACATCGAATATTCAAATTATAAGACTGCCATTGAGAATGCCGACATTGCTTTGGAAAGGTTTAGGTTGGGGATATCTGATTACCTTCAGTTCCGGGATGCACAAGTCAACCTATTGACAGCAGAGAACAGATTACTTACCGCCTTATATAATATCAAAGAAATGGAAATTGAATTGATGAGGCTTTCGGGTAGAATATACTTTCAGGATAGTTTTCAGAAGTTTCACCTAGGATTACAATAAAAATCTTTTTCGTCATAAAAAGCCCTATTCTAATTCAAAAAGGGCTTATTTACATTTTTTATACATTAAAATGCATTTCGTAACCAAATAAGTTTGGTATATAATTTGCTTTGTTCGATATTTGCAAAGAACAAAGCCGCTGAGGTGGCATTTATAGGATGAAAAAAACAGTCGTCAGCCTACTATTTTTATTGACATTTTCCATTTTTGGGTTCCAATGTTCCTTTTTGGAAAGAACAGAAACTCCCGTCGAATTTTGGGAAAACCCAGCTCAATTAGACTTGGATGAAATTGTCAAAAGAGGATTCATCAGAGCAATTGTAGACAACTCCTCCACCAGTTATTACATTTATCGAGGTAGGAGAATGGGGTATGAATTCGAGATGTTGCGGAATCTGGCAACAGCTCTTAATGTACGCTTACACCTCATAGTCAAATCAGATATTCAGGAAGCTTTTTATCTTTTGAACCAGGGCAGAGCGGATATCATTGCCATGAACCTTGCAGTAAATGATGAAAGGAAAAAGTATGCTGCCTTCACAAAACCGCTTGGAAGCATGGGGACAGTACTTGTCCAAAGAAAAAAATCCGAACCTGTTCAAAACCTTTCAGATTTAAATGACAAAACCATATACATTCAAAGAGACGCAATATTCAAATCCCAACTTTGTTCCCTCCAAAATAATTTAGGAATATCTCTTACCATCATTGAAGAAAAAGGACCCAGTGATCATTTTATCAATAGAGTGGTCAAAGAAGAAATCGAATATACCGTAGTGGATAAAGTAGTTGCATTGGTCAATTCCACCTATTATGATGAACTTAATATTGACCTTGAAATCAGTCCAAAAGAAGATGTAGCATGGGCAATCAGAAAAAACGCTCCCCAATTGGAAGAAGCTGTCAATGATTGGATCAAAAGCAAAGACAAAACAGGGTACATCAGAACCTTGTACGCTAAATATTTCCAAAATACCAAGAACAGTTATTTCAGGACCTCTAGCCCATTTTCATCATTGGCAGGCAACAGTATCTCACCTTATGACCACATGATAAAAAAAGGGGCGGATGAGCTTGGATGGGATTGGAGACTATTGGCCTCACTTATCTACAAAGAATCAAGGTTTGATACGACCGCTACTTCCTACGCAGGAGCCACAGGATTGCTACAACTGATGCCTGTGACCTTGGAGAGATTTGGTGTTGAAAATCCCAATGACCCAATGGAGAGTCTGATGGGAGGAGTAAACTACCTGAAATACCTTGATAAATTCTGGAGAGAAAGAGTTCCGGAGAGTAACGAAAGAATAAAATTCATCCTATCATCCTATAATATTGGTCATGGACATGTGCTTGATGCTTGGAACTTGACTATCAAATACAAGAAAAATTCACAAAACTGGTCAAATGTAGCACAGTTTCTAAAACTGAAATCCAATCCCGAATACTACAATGATCCGGTGGCCAAAAGTGGCTATGCTAAAGGCCACCTCGCCGTCAGCTACGTAGATGACATCATGATTCTTTATGATTCGTATAGGGTTTTGATAGAGCCGTAGAGTTTTTTGTAAAATTTTAAAAACAATCCCTCAATAGATCACTTGTGCTTACCAATGGCATAAAATCGGAGGAGCCGTCATGCTGATCCCGATAGCTATTGTGGAGAAGCATCTCACGAGGTACAGTTAATTATAAATGAACATAAATAGAACCTCAGGAGATTCCTCGTACCTCGGAATGACGCCTGCCTGCCTTTGGTAGGGCTAACCATGATCATTACCGTTTTCTTCTTTCTCCTGACTTCGACACTGGGACACCCAAAATCAAAAACCGAACATTTTTGCCAGTTTTTTCTGACTTTCGTTCAAAAAAAGTGTCTTTCTTAGCTTTTTCCCAGTTGATATGAGTTGGATTTCTACCGTGTAAATACCTTTTGCTATTTCAATTGCTTTTTGTGGAGAAAGGTTTGCTTCTTTTTCATTCAATTGCCTTTCCAGCTCTTTGTAAACTTTGTAAGCGACGAATGCTATGCTGATATGGGCTTCTATTCTTCTTTGTTTATAATGGTATACAGGTCTTACCTTAATCTCGTTTTTGGTTATTCTGAAGGCCTTTTCTATCTTCCACAGGTTGTTGTAATTTTCAATTACCTGTTCTTTGTCAAGCTTTGTATTGGTGATGTATCCCTTGAGACCGTCCCATTGTCCATCCAGCTCAAACTTCTCCATATCCAAGGCAATCTTTATCTCCCCCTCCATTTTTAGGTATTTATTATAGCCTCTGTTGTTGATGTGGGTTTTGTTAAGCTTTCCTGTCTTCATCTGTTTTTCGAGCTTTTTGAGTCCCTTTTCTCGGTTGATCCTATCCTTTTTGGCCCGCCTTTCAGAATAGCTCACAATCATCCTCAGACTCTCTTCCCAATCCATCGCAACACTCTCTCCATTTTCCATCTGGAGTGCCAATACTTTTTCTTTTTGGTTGTTACCCGAAGACTTAAGCCGTGCCCCAAGTATGAATTCATATCCGTTATCGAGTAATTCTTTGATATTGCTTTTGGAAAGCAAACCCGAATCCGCCACTACTATCGGAGCGGGCAGGCTATACTTTTTTCTGAATGTCTCTATTACCGGAATCATGGTATGTCCTTCAAACTTATTGCCCTCAAAAATCTCATATGCCAGAGGGTATCCCTCGAGGCCCACCAGCAAACCCAAAACTATCTGTGGGTTCGGATGCTTGCCTTCTTTGGAAAAACCGGTCTTCCTCAGATCATCCTCCTGATCTACTTCAAAATAAAGTGTGGTACAATCGTAAAAGAAAATATTGATACTGCCTCCCAGTATTTTCTTGGTGTGCCCAAAACTGATCAGCTGTATTATCTCTTTATAATTGTTGTAAAGCTTGTCCATATACCTGTATAGGTCCTGAACATGAAAATCTAGGCCATGATAGGTCAGCAGGTAATCACAGGTCTTCAGTTTACTGGCTGGAAAACATATCCTAGAATAGACAAGCCACTTAAAAATGTCGTCTTTGATTATGTTGAACCCAATATCATTGAATATCTTATTCAGGAGGAGTTCTGTACCTGAAACAGTAATGTTTTCAACACTTTCCAGGACAGATTCGGCAACCTGTTCTTCACTGTTGAACGGTATATCAAGAATGCCTTTATAGTTCCTGATCCATTCTTCTCCCAATGAAACAAGCTCTTCAACTTCTGTATGGTCGAAGCTACTACCTATGGTTTTGGCGACTTTATAACTTCCCCTGACCTTATCTATTACCTGCACACTGATCTTGCCACTTTTATTGGGCTTTTTGCGGACAAACATCCCTAAAACTACTCAAAAATACCTCTGGGACACCCAAATCAAAAGCTGAAAAAATACAAAACATTATAAATCAATACTTTATACTAAAATGGGACTGACGACTGTCGAAGTCAGGAGGAGCGAGGCATGATTGATAAAGGCTGATGACTTTCCTGTCGAAACCTGGATTTCCCACCAATGCTTTTACCGCTCGTGTTCCAGATAAATGCTAGTTCAGGTATAATTTCAAAATGAACAGGTTGGTTGCACTTGATTTACATAATTTGCTGGCATCTGAGATATTGCAGGAGCATAATGGTTTTGGCATCCCGGATTTCTCCTGTGGTGATCATTTCAAGAGC
>NZ_JBGSXS010000165.1:0-16006 GCF_041751335.1 Aquiflexum sp. | reverse complement strand
ATACTTGGAGAAATAATATTGTCTATACCAATATTTTTGAAATAAATTTCATTTTCAGGATGCAAAAAATCGTGGTTTCTAACCCTCGCAATTACCCTCTTGGCTCCCAATTGCTTGGCCAAAGCAGCTGCCAGTAAATTTGTCTTTTCGGAAGTGGTCACCGCCATAAACATGCTGGCTTCCCGGACATTGGCACTCTTGAGGATTTCCAGAGATGTAGCATCTCCCATGATGGTCAAGACATCCAAATGCGAAGAGGCATTGTCAAGCGCATCTTTATCCAAATCAATCAGAATTATGTCCCTATTTTCAAAACTTAGCTGCTTGGCCAAATGGTATCCCATATCTCCGGCGCCAGCTATGACGATATTCATTCCCATATGTAATAATCTACGGACAAAATGGTTTTAATAACCTGTGATTTCTAAACCGGGCAAAAGGTAGGGTGTTTTACAACTAAGAACAAAAAGAATCATCAATATTTATTGGCAAAAAGACTGGAGATACTTGTTAGCGTTTTTATTGCCCAACCTGACAGCCTCATTCCAATCTAAACAGGCGTCAGATTGCCGCTCTATTTTATAATAACAAAAACCCCTATTTGTAAAAATATCAGGATTGTCCGGGCTAAGGTTCAAAGCATAGGTATAATCAGGGATCGCCTTTTCAAACTGATTTGATTTAAGGTAACAGTTGCCCCTGTTAAAATGATAAGCCCAAACCAAAGGATAATCTTCACCATTTATTTTACTGTATTCAATGGCATCAGAATAGGCTTTAATGGCTTCTTGAATCCTGTTTTCCCTTTGGAGGATATTTCCCAAATAATAGGACATCTCATCATCCTCTTCAAAAATCTTCAATCCTTCCCTGAGTGCTTGGATTACTTTTTCCTTTTTGGAATCTACCTGACCTCCCGCCCTGTAAAAATTCAAATATGCCGGATGAAAAGTTGGGTCATCCTGTATGACTATTTCCATCAGATTGGCAGCCTTTTCATAGTTTTCGTCTTCTATCATCTCCATGGCCACTTTATTGATCACTATGGAGTTTTCCCTAACCTCAGGTTCTATATCATAGATCATCTGGGAATAGCCAACCAAAGGTAAAATCAGAAAGAAAAGGGAAAGATTGTATTTAATCATTTTTGAAATAATAGGTGCAAATCTAAAGAATCATGCCATCCTTACCAATCACTCCAATAGTTTTTTACCCTCTTCCTCAGGTAGTTCCTCCACTTCTTTGAGTTTTCGTTGGATTACCCTTGTCCTGGTGCCCACCAATACATCAAGATCATTGTGGCCTTCTAAGATTTTCTTTTGGGCTTTGCTGATGAGATCACCGAATTTGGAAAATTCGCTTTTGACAGCACCCAACACTTTCCAAACCTCCGAGCTCCTTTGCTGTATGGCCAATGTCCTGAATCCCATTTGAAGGCTGTTGAGCATTGCAGCCAAGGTAGTTGGACCGGTAATGACAATCTTATAATCCCTTTGTAAAGATTGTGCCAAGGCTGGATCCCTGACAATCTCGGCATATAGGCTTTCCATAGGCAAAAACAAAAGCGCAAAATCCGTGGTATGTGGTGGATGCAGGTACTTTTGGCTGATATCCATCGCTGCTTTTTTGATGGCCTTGAACAGTTCCTGTCTCGCCACTTCAATTAAGACCTTATCACCCACATCATATGCATCCAATAATCTATAATAAGTCTCTTGGGGAAATTTGGCGTCAATCGGTAGGTAAACCGGCCCATCCTCCTGACTGCCGGGCATTTTGATGGCAAACTCCACCCTTTCAGCGTTACCGCTTTTTACAGCCACATTAAATGCATACTGATCAGGAGATAGCACATTTTCCAATATTCCTTGTAATTGGTATTCTCCAAGAACTCCCCTGCTTTTCACATTGCTCAAAACCCTTTTCAGATCCCCCACCCCTGTGGCCAAATGCTGCATTTCTCCCAAACCTTTTTGAACTGCAAGAAGCTGATTGCTTACCAGTTCAAAGGATTGTCCCAACCTCGCTTCCAAGGTCTTCTGCAATTTCTCATCTACAGTCTCCCGCATTTTATCCAAGCGCTCTTCCGTAGAAGCCAACATGCGCTCTTGCTTAAATATCAAATCCTGAAATTTTTCCCGCTGCAGATCATTGAATTCTTTGACGTTTTCTCGGAAAAGTTTTCCAAAATCCTTCAAGACCTCCGACTGTTCCTTGGAATTGGCCCGTAAGGAATCGAATAACAAACCAAACTGCTGCAATAGACCTGATTGGATTTCAGTTCTGTTGGCCTGCATCTGTTGTCCGATCTCGCCTTTTAACGCTAAAAGTACCCTTTCTCTTTCTTCTTGGGAATTGTCTTTCCTGCGGCTTTGAATTACCAGGTAGATAATAAGTACAAATTGAAGGAAAAGTAAGACAATCAATAAAGTATCACTGTACATGGCTGAAGAATTTGGGTGTGGAAAGGTAATCCATATCCACCTTTATCCCCAAAAACGACAAATATTCTATGACAGTATCAGTCGGGATTTCTTCCATCGGTACATGGCCTGCATTTTCAAAAACCTTGAGCTTTGAGCCGGAAATGACTTCTGCCAGCCTCTCTCCATTGCTCAAAGGAATCCAATTGTCATGCGCACCCCACATGATCAACACTGGCATATTTAATTTATAAAAATCCACTTTATAAGGTCTTCTCACTGTCAGTCTATCCAAAGTCGCTTTTCTGTTACCCTCTCTCCTGAGTAAATGATAATACCTTGAAACCATTTCATCCGTGATTTTGCCTGAATCATAAAAAACCTGTTTCAGGTTCAATTTGAAAACAGTCTTCGGAGTGCATTTCAGTAGCAATTTATTGAAAATGGGATTTTGGGCAACTTTAAAAATAAATGCTCCTGAATTGTAAGTTTTAGTGGTGGTGGTATCTGACTCCACTGATGATGGTGCGCCTGCTGCATCAATAAGATTGAGACTCATTATCCTCTCAGGATGTTCGGAAGCCATGATCAAAGCTACTCCTCCCCCCATGCTATTGCCGGCAACATGAAATTCCTTCAATCCCAATTGATCTGCAATACCAAAGATCAGGTCTGCATAATCAGCCATACCATATCGTTTTTGTACATCTGGACCCGTAAGCCCATGTCCTGGCAAATCCATGGATATGGTCATAAAGAACGGACTGAGTTCCTTTTCCCATGCTTCCCAGGTATGCAAAGACGAAAAACTGCCATGGATCAGAAAAATCGGCTCACCGGAACCTTTTACTTTGACATGCACATTGATTCCATTTACTTTCAGGAAATAGGAGTTTTCATCTGTATAAGTAGCTGTAAGCCTTTCCAATGGAAGATCTCCCCTATAGCTGCCCAATAATAGCACAAGTACCAAGAAAAAAATTGAAAGGACAACGAGCAATATTTTTAGCAATATTTTTTTCATTTTCAGAAATTATGAAACCGATTTTGAAATATATGAATTTAGAAAATAAAACAAGTAATAGTATATTTTGGAAACCTTCAGAATTAATGACATCAGATTATCCGCTAGGCAGTCGACATCCCGAGGCACGAGGGATCTCAAGAGGTTCTAGGCTAAGAAAATACAAAAGTTACTGAATATCTACTTTTGATGATATAGTCTTTTGTTCCCTTTGTATCTTTTGTGGTTCAAATAAAAATCTCTAAAGTAACAGTATCTCTAAAGACTTTATCTTCTACTTTCTTCCGTTTGGACAATATCCTTATATTGACAGCAAAAGCATTGATTATGACAAAAAACTGGATTTACAGCCTACTGATGATCCCAATCATGATATCCTGTGAAATGAATGGAAATGAATTTGAAACTCCGATAAAACTCACTATTGAGGAAGCAAACCGCTTGGCAAAATTGCCATTGCATTGTATGCAAGAGGAATATCCAAACAAACTCAACCAAACGCTTGAAGATGAAACACATTTGAAAGGGCCTAAAGCGCTTCATCCTGCATTCTATGGATGTTTTGACTGGCATTCAAGTGTGCATGGACATTGGATGTTGGTCAGTCTGTTGCGTCAATTCCCTGAGATGGATCGTGCGGCTGAAATCAGGCAAAAGCTCAGTGAGAACCTGAGCGAATCCAATATTCAAACTGAGGTCGACTATTTTTACATGCCTCAAAATTCAAGTTTTGAAAGGACCTATGGTTGGGCATGGGTATTGAAACTGTCAGAGGAAATCCACCTTTGGGATGATCCCTTGGCTAGGGAATTGGAAAAAAACCTTCAACCGCTGACTGATTTGATGGTAGAGAAATACCTTGAATTTTTACCCAAACTGATTTATCCGATCAGGGTTGGTGAGCACTCGAATATTGCTTTTGGTTTGTCCATAGCCTATGATTATGCCAATTCCTTAAATAATTCAGAGCTAAAAAACCAAATTAAATCAAGGGCTATGGATTGGTTTGGGAAGGATACTGATTGTCCATTAGAATGGGAACCCTCCGGTTTTGATTTTCTTTCCCCTTGTTTTCAGGAGTTGGATATCATGAGAAAAGTATTGGATAAAGATGCTTTCAAAATCTGGCTGGCATCCTTTATGCCCGAATTATCTTCAACTGAATTTAGGCTTAAACCTGGAAAGGTCAGCGATAGAACCGATGGTAAATTGGTGCATTTGGATGGATTGAATTTTAGCAGGGCTTGGGTGATGTACGGACTGATCAAAGATTTCCCTGTCGAATATGGTCATTTGATGGAAGTTGCCAATGAGCATATCAATTATTCCTTGCCGTCCATTGTAGATGATAATTATGAGGGAACGCATTGGTTGGGGAGCTTTGCCATTTATGCCCTTCAGGAGGCTCCATGAAATCTGACTGGAAAAAATATATAGGTCCCGGTCCGTTGGTTGCTGCTGCCTTCATTGGTCCGGGAACGGTGACGGTATGTACTTTGGCAGGTGTCAAATTTGGGAATGACCTGCTTTGGGCTTTGGGACTATCCATTATTGCCACCATCGTACTACAGGAAATGGCCGCCCGAATTGGATTGGTTACCCAAGAAGGTTTGGCTGCTGTCATTTCCAAAACCTTGAAAAAAGGATTGCTCCGATACTTTTCGCTCTTTTTGATTCTTATGGCCATTGTTTTGGGCAATGCGGCCTACGAAGCCGGGAATATTACCGGAGGTGCCATGGGGGCAGATTTATTGGTCACTGTCCCTGTTTTGACTTTAGGTCAATTACAACTGAACCTACTGAACTTAAGTATTGGCTTGATCGCTTTAGGGCTTTTGATGAGTGGCAGTTATTCAAAAATTGCTGGATTTTTGACCGGATTGGTTATCCTGATGAGTTTGGCATTTCTTGCAAGTGCCATTTGGGTCAAGCCTTTATTCAATTCAATTTTAGCGGGATTTCTTCCCAAAATTGATTCCACCAATATCCTGACCATCGTGGCATTGATAGGAACCACAGTCGTCCCTTACAATCTCTTTCTACATTCATCTTTGGTAGCCAAACGATGGTCGAAAATAGAGGATTTAAAATATGTCAGGGTAGATACCATTGTAGCAGTTGTATTGGGGGGAATCGTTTCTATGGCCATCATCATCACCTCAGCTACCGGGGAAGCGATGGAAGTCAATAATGCCGCGGATTTGGCAATCGGTCTTGAACCTATTATGGGAGTTGGTGCCAAATACTTTATAGCATTTGGATTATTCGCGGCAGGGATCACTTCTGCGATAACAGCACCTTTGGCAGGTTCATTGGTGGTGGTCGATTGTTTTGGCTGGTCCAATGACATTCGGAAAATGCCCATGAGAATCAGTATTGTCTGTATTTTGGGATTGGGTTTGTTTTTTTCTTCTTTGGGTATCAAACCAGTTCAATTGATCACTTTTGCACAATTGGCCAATGGCATTTTGCTTCCTTTATTGAGTGCCTATATTCTTTGGTTGGTAAATAAAAAGTCTGTAATGCAAGTCAACCAAAATTCCCTTCTTTTGAATATCATTGGGAGTGCCATTTGGTTGGTCACTTTGGCTTTAGGTGGAATGAGCATTGGAAAGGTTTTGGGGTGGATGTGAATAGGAAAATTTTGGTGGAAGAATTACATAAATTTCATCTTCTTCAAATTGCTTGACCAAGAATTTAATTTAAGGTAATTTTTTTGTTAACTTAAAGCCTTAACAAGTGGGGACACCAATTCCCTAATTTTAAAGCATAATTAACAAACAAAATGAAAAGAAAAGCAACAGCCGTATGGCAAGGAACCGGAAAAGAAGGTAAAGGACATCTGACTACGCAGTCAGGGGTATTAGACAAAACACAATATTCTTTCGGTTCAAGATTTGAGGAAGGAAAAGGGACCAATCCCGAAGAACTTATTGCTGCTGCGCATGCAGGATGTTTTGCTATGAAACTCAGCTTTAACCTTACCGGTGCAGGTTTTGATCCCGAGGAGTTACATGTGGAAGGAAATATTACTTTAGCAGATGGAGCGATATCTCAATCAAAACTTGTTTTAAAGGCAAAAGTTGAAGGAATTTCCAAAGAAAAATTCGAGGAACTGGTGAAAGATGCTGAGAAAAACTGTCCTGTTTCCAAATTGCTTAATACTGAAATTGTGGTTGAGTCCACTTTGAATTAATTGATTAAATCCGTCGGTGAGGTAGGTAATTCCTTTCCGACGGTTTTATAAATTTTGATTATTTCCATTATTATTTATTCTTATAATAAACTGAAATATGCCCTCTCAAAATTTAGAAAATTACAGTAATGAAGAGCTCAACAGCAAAATGCAGACACTCAAGGCGATCAATTTTATTCTAAGCCTTTTGATATTTATGTTTTTCGGATACCTGTTTTATGTTTTTTATATGGGCAAATGGACTGATACCAATCTTGCTGGCATTGTTTCCATCACTGTATTGATAGCGGTCATTGCCACAAACGCAGCCAATATTTCAGGCATCAAAAAGGAATTAGACAAACGACTCTAATGAATCAATTACTTTTTTTCAGTGGCAAAAGAGACCAATTTGGCAATTACTACAGCAGGGTATAAGATGCCCAAAGCAGATAGGAAAACAGAAAGCATTTTTGAAGACATATTGATCGGATAAAGGTCGCCAAATCCGATTGTAGAGATACTGACCAAACTGAAATACATATAATCTCCAAAATCCACATCCATTCCTGAAATTTCAATTTCTCCGCCGATAGAGTTTCCTGTTAATAATTGGATGACCTCAAAGCCAAATGCCCCGGCCAAGGCCAATAATAAATACACATTGACAGCACCTATCACCCGATAAGTATTTACTTCCTGATCTCGAAAAAGCAACCTGATATTAATGACAGTCAATAGGATGAGGTTTAGAATGATCACGATCCTCTCCAATAGATAAAATTCATAAGGATTGTCCGTAAACCGGATTAAGCGTAACAATAAATGTAGGGTAACCAAGGAAATTCCTGCAATCAAAAAGCCTTTTTCCATCGCTGAAAAAAGTCCCACACTAAAAAGGAGAATAAACATCATATTCAAAAAGATAGTGGTACCTCCTTCCCTGTCAATCATCACCGGTAAAATAAACACAGTAAAAAGGAGCATTCCCAAAAGGGTAACAAAGGAGGCATCTGAAACCCAGTAGTTTTTGGCCTTTTTGAAATATTGAAACATCTGTTAAAGTTATAATATTGGATAATACTTCCGGATTTCCATGATGTTTTTAAAAATTGATGATATTATGCAGCCACAATTTTCTAATCATCTTGATCGAGAAGCACTGTTTTTTCATGGTTCGTGTTTTGAATGAAGATAACACCAAAAATCAAAAATCCCGATTTATACAACCGGGATTTTTGATTTTTTGAAGAACCACTTTATGCCGCATTTCTTGCCGCATTGATTATGGCAAACATTGTCCTCAGAATAAGCATCTGCAAAACAGGATCTTCTTTGCCTGTTTCCAACATACTCTGTATGGCATATTGCTGAATGGTAATCACCGGCAAGACTATTTTTTCCCTGATGGCAATGGATTCTTTCGAAGTGGGATTATCCTGAAGCAAGGTATCCATACCTGATACTTCCAAAAGCATCTTGATGGACCTTTGGTATTCTTTGAACATCAGGTTCCAAAGGTCCGCATAATGGGGGTTATCTTTCAGGTATGCTGTTGCCTTGTAAAAAGATTTGGCCAAGGACTGCATGGAATTGCCTAAAAGCGATCGAAAGAACAATGAGTCTTGATACAATCTTTTGGCTTCCTCAAATTTCCCTTCTTTTTGGAGCGCCTCTAAAGCGGCACCAACTCCAAAGAAACCGGGAATATTTTGCTTCATCTGTGCCCATGAACCCACAAATGGAATCGCCCTGAGGTCTTCAAACTTGAGCCCGGAATCCTTTCCTCTCTTCAGAGGTCTCGACCCTATATTCACCTGACCAAAATATTTCAAAGGAGTAACATGTTCAAGGTAAGGTAGAAACTGAGGATGGCTTTTAAACTCCTTATAAAACTGATAAGAAACTTCAGCCATCTCATCAATCAACGCCCTTTCTGCTTTATCCAGACTTTTTTCTGAGGAAGGATATAATTCATTTTCTATTCCTGCACAAAGCAATTGTTCAAGGTTATAACTACAGGAAATGGGTTTTCCATAATTTGCTGAAATGGTTTGTCCTTGAATGGTCACTTGGATTTCCTCGTTTTCTACATCTTGTCCAAGGGATGCGTAGAAATTATGCATGTTTCCACCACCTCTTGCCGGAGGTCCGCCTCTGCCATCGAAGAACACCACACTGACGTCATACTTTCTGGAAATTTTGGTCAGTTCTTCTTTTGCTCTCAAAATAGACCAATTGGCACGGATATATCCACCGTCTTTGGTACCATCTGAAAAGCCCAACATGATCGTCTGCTTTAAATTTCTGTTTTTCAGATGAGCACTGTAAGCTTCATTTAGATACAAATTCTCCATGATAGCGGGTGCTTTTGCCAAGTCATCGATGGTCTCAAAAAGTGGTACAATATCCAATGGCAGGAGATTGTTTTCATCAAGCAAATTCAATTTCGCCAATTGATAGACTTCCAAAACATGTAGTGCAGATTGACAATTGGAGATTATATATCTATGCAATCCGGTCTCTCCATTATTCTTTTGAACTTCCCTTATCGCATCAAAACTTTTGAGCATTTCCTGATGGAATTCATCTTTCATTTCTGAGACTGGGGGAAGCTTTTCGAAATTCAAAATAAAATTTATCTTCTCTACATCAGTAAGTTTATGGTAAGTTTTAAGTTCGTTTTTACCCAGCTTGATTTCAATGATTTCATCCCATAATCCATCATGCTTTCTGCTGTCCTGACGGACATCCATATTGGCAAAGTGGAAACCGAAGATTTTTACCTTGAGGATAAATTCATCCAATTGGTCCAAAAACAGACCCTCATGGAATTCGACTAATCCTTTTCTAGCTTCCATCAAATCAGATAAAAACTCTTCTTTGGTCTTATAATAGTTTTGATTTTCAAAAAGTGAATTGAAAAGCCCATTTTCAATTTTCAACATAACAGGTTCTACATGTTTGAATGTCAGCCTTCTCCTCAGTTTTCTTACATCTCTATAGTAACAGCGAATGATCCATTTTTGAAGCTTTTCAGCTACTTTGACTGTGGTATCATGGGTTACAAAAGGATTACCATCTCTGTCCCCTCCCGGCCAAAAACCGACTTTCAACAAACCGGGATTATCCCAATCATTTAAAGGGATTCCAAGTGCATTGAGTGTTTTGGTAAGAATATCAGGAATACTTTGATAAAAGACATTGGTCAAAAACCATATCAAACTGACCGCTTCATCTAAAGGTGTTGGCTTTTCTTTGTTAATAAATGCGGTTTTCCCCAATTGTTGTAAAAGGAGATTGATATTACCCAAATCATTGTCCCTAATAGCAGATTCCAAATCTGTGATAATCCCCAATACATTTCCAGGATAAAACTGTGTCGGATGCGCCGTAAGAGTTAATCTCACTGAAAAGGTCTTCAGCTTCTCAATTAAGGCCTCTTTTTTTCTATCATTTTCTACCCTCGTTATGAGTGCATTGATACTGCCTTTACCTTTGACATCATGGATTTTTTCAAATGCTGCATCTTCAATGGAATCAAAAAGTACTACCTGTCTCTCCACATATTGCACCATTTTAAACAATAAGTTATGACGTTCTTCTTGACTGGTGTTTGCCATCATTTCAGCAAAAAATCCTTCAATGATTTCTTTGGGGTTTTTGTCCTTCTCAAATCCTTCTTGGCATTTACTGGACAGGATTGGCAATAAAGTACCTGTTCTGTGGATGTCACTAAAAGGCAAATCCAAAAAAAGACTGTTGTAAATGGTAAACCTTTTGGATACTTCGGTTTGGTATTTGTTTTTTGACATGGTAGGTTTAATGGTTTTTTTAAGAATGTGAATTTAACAATAAATAAGTGAATGAAGGAATAAACCCCTATTTCTTCAATGATTTTGCCTTTTTATTATAAAATTGTCAAGCAATGCAGGTTTAGTATCGAATAACAGATTTATTTAAACAATTCTTGTAAACTTAATTAAGGATAAAAAGAATTATGTGTATCCGCATCACTGCACGTATGGATGGACAGCTGCAACAACCAATCGGTCGAAAAGCCTTTCACCAAAGTATCTTCGGTTTAGCTTGTATACAAATTCATTGAGGTAGTTCTGTAAATATTTATATGTGATCATGTGATGGATTCCCAAGAGATTTCTTTTAAGGTTGCTGATTCCTTTGTGTACCCATTTCAGGGTTTCATTGACACTTACTTTATCAGAAATAACCATGTAATGCGTGTCAACAATATCTGAAATATCCACATAGGCCGTGTTTTTGTCGGTAAACAGAACAATATCTCCCCCCGCATTCTTTTTGATGAATTTATTCACATGTTCTGCGTCGATTTTGCCAAGGACTTCCATTTTATAATACCCGCAAGCCCTGCCTCTCTCTCCCGTTTTGGGATCTTCAAGAGGAATTGATTCGGCGGCCACGGCAACATTTGCCTGCCTTTGGCTCCCCCTTCCCCTTTTTAGGTTCTGCTTCACTTGTTTTTTGGTTGCAACCTCCACAAAACAGTCGTCAAATTCGATCATGTCATTCAATATATAAAGAGAATCCCTTTTGCCCATCATTGCCCGGATTTTATGCATCAGCCTGAAAGCAGTATCGTACCGGGACAGTCCTATCTGTCTTTTCAATTCAAGACAGGAAAAACCCTTTCTGGTCGCTGACATGAAGATAAACGCCAGCAGCCAGGTGTGGAGCGAAATCTTGCTGTGCTCCATTACTGTTCCGCTTTTCAGGGAACTTCTCCTTCTGCAATGGCTGCATTCAAAGAATTTCCCAGCACTGAACCAGTAATGCCTGGTGATGGATTTACAGGTTTTACAGCATATTCCAGCTTTTTCCCTGCTCTCTTTGATATAGGTCTCACAACTGGACTCATCGGGAAAATACTGCATGAATTGTAATATGGTCATATTGTTTCTTATTTTTATACAAGAAACAACCTGCAAAATGCAGCTGCAACTTAATGACACTTGTTGTCAAATTTTGTCACGTGCATCCATGCGGATACACATATTTATATATTAGTCAACTCTAGAAATCAATAAAACTGCAATGATATTGGATTGAATTATTTTTCAATTTTCTGAAATACTTAGCATAAAAACTTATAACCTTCCAAACCTGTTTCTGCCATTTATAGGGTATTAATCATAATATATCTGGAAGTTCTTGAGTCCGCATTATTTCACAAGGGGAATGACCGATTTTCCAAGTTATTTTTAACTCCACTACTGAAGAGCGTTATTTTTTTTATTTTACTGCGAGCCTTTTTATAGTACAGCCAATGGCTTTTGTGGAGTTTACCATAATTTCCTTTCCTGCTTCAAGTAGAGCAATTGCATTTTCCACATATAAAGTTTTATCAGGATTAACATTCTGGGTATCGTTATCTAGGGCTCCAGTATACATTACCTTTAATTCTGAACCTTCTCTCTTCAGCAAAAATATATGCGGTGTAGCACGTGCACCATATTGATCGGTAACTAGTTGACCCTCATCATAAAGATATGGAAAGCTGAATTTTTTTGTCTTTACTTTTTCCTGCATTTTCTCAAAGCTGTCAGCAGGTGAAGCTTCAGGCGAATTTGCGTTAATGGCGATTACGGGATATCCCTGTTGGGAAAACTTATCATCCAATCCTATTAGACGGTCTTCATAAGCCATGGCGTAGGGACAGGTATTGGCTGTGAAGACAAGAATAAAGCCCTTGGCATCTGGATAACTTTCCTGCGAGATTATTTTCCCGTCAACATTCCTAAGGTTAAAACCGGGAGCGGAATCGCCTGATTCAAGGGTTAGAAACTGAGGCTGGCCAGTATAGCCAAGGCATAAAAACAAACAGAGTAATGTGGAGATTTTCATACTAAATTATTTAAAGTTTTGGTATTGGTTAAGCAAGGATGGATATGTAAATTCTTTTTCAATAAATTTTCGTTCGTTGCCTTTTACAAAAAGGGTTGCTGGAATCGCGCCACTCCAGGTATTGTCTACCTTGTCAATAAACACCTGTTGATCTGTCTCATCAAGAAGGAATACTTGGTTCTTTAGTCCGTGTTTTTTCACAAAGGGAATGACTGATTTTTCCAACCGATTTTTAAAGTCGACGCTTACAAGCAGTACTTTAAGTTTTTCCGTTTGTTTCTCCTGCTGCAATTTTTCAAAATGTGGAAGTTCTTTGATACAGGGAGCGCACCAGGTCGCCCAGAAATTTACTACGTACGTGGTATCTTTTCCTTGCTTCAGCCTTTCATTTAGTTTATCTACCGTGATCAGATCTACCTGGTTCGACCGAATAGAAGAACTAACCAGCATTAAACCATGCATATTAATTGATCTTTCCAGCTTAGGTTTAAAAGTCTCAACCTCATTATTTTGGGTTGAGTAGTTCTTATTGGGGCCTTCGATGTAATTGTATGAAATTTTATGGCCTTGCTCTTGAATACTATGTTGAGAATGACCAGAGAAATTAAGTATCAGAAAAAACAAAAAGACCGAAGGGATCAAGATTTTTGTGCTCATGATTTCTATTTTTTCTTGAAATTAATTCCATAGAATCATACCATTTACACCAATTCAACGAACAGCCGTAAATATTCAACAGAAAACCTGCTCTTCCTCATTTCCGAAACGAAACAGGCTCAAAAGAATACGCATTTCGGCCGTCCAATCTCCATCATCTATGGCTGATTTAACGTCCCAGATAGGGCTCCAGCGAGAATCCCGGTTTTTCCCGTTATTTGAACCAAATTCATCGCCTTTTACCCCAGCCGGCGAAACACTAAGCATGGAGGCGCTACCTTGGGCATTGTAGCTGTCCAGAAGGATATTTGTCCACTCCTCTTCAGATTTTCAACCAACGTAGCCTTTTTTTCAACGAAAAAGGAAAATGGGCAGAAGCGAACAAGAGCAGAAAAAGTTACCTTTATTTCACAATCTGGTCTGAATGAAAAATAAACTTTTAATCCTTCAAATATTGGGATGGACGTTGGCGTTCATATTTTTCTACGTGTATCTGGATTCAAGATTAAAACATCCTCTTTATTCATTTGCATGCGCCGTAACATCTTTTGCCTCATATGTTTTGGTTATTTACGGCTACTCCAATTTTTTGTATCCACGCTTATATCGCAGGGTATCCTTAATTAAATTCATATTAATTGTTGTTATTTTTTTTGCAGTTGTCCTGGGAATTAGGCTTTTAGTGGAGGTGCTATTTGTTGCTCCAATTAATCATCCCGGCTCATCCATGTTTAATTTTGGTCCAAGCCACCTTCTTTACGGCTTTGTAACTTCTTTTCTTGCCTTAATTACAGGAATCCTTCTGACATCTGTAAGCGACAATATTCTTAGAACCAAGAGAGAGGCCGAGCTTAAAAGAAAACATGCGGAATCTGAACTAAACTTGCTTAAGGCTCAGCTACAACCTCATTTTCTCTTTAATTCCTTGAACAATCTATATTACGATGTATATAAAACTCAGCCTGAGGTCGCACAAAGAATTGCAATGTTATCTGATATAATGCGTTATTTTTTGGAGCATAGCCCGGAAGAAAAAGTTTTATTAGCTGTAGAACTGGATTTTATAAATAACTATATTGAATTAGAGCAGGTGCGGCTCCCACAACCGCTGGAAATTGAATTTGAAGTACAAGTATCTGAGGGTATAATGCTTCCGCCAATGTTATTGATGCCTTTGGTGGAAAATCTATTTAAACATGGAACCAGCCTCAGGGGACCGGTTGACCTGATAAAACTTTCTTTATGCGAGCAGAAAAATCAATTAATATTTACTGTAATTAATCCCTTAGGATATACCGTAACAGGAGGAATTCGCACTGGAGTAGGTATAAGAAATTTGCGTGAAAGACTAAAACTACTATACGATCAGGACTTTACCCTTCGTAATGAAACCACAGAAGAAACTTACACTGCTCAATTAATTATACCACTTTTATGAAAATAAAATGTCTTATAGTAGAGGATGAACCAAAAGCTATGAAACTACTGCAGGAATATGTAGAGCAGGTAGATTTTCTCGACCTGTTATTCAGTTTCTCAGATCCTGTAGATGCTTTAAATTATTCCAATAATAATTCAGTAGATTTAATTTTTTTGGATATTAATCTTCCTGCCTTTTCAGGTCTTGAATTGGCTGCTCTATTAAAAGCAGAAGTGAAAATCATTTTTACAACAGCTTATTCTCAATATGCAGCCCAAAGCTACGAGCATAATACTACCGATTATCTTCTTAAGCCAATCACTTTTGCCCGCTTTCTTAAGGCAGTTCAAAAAGTTAAAAATGAGCAGCCAAAAAATATTAATTTGGATGGCAAAGAGAACGATTTATCAAATACTTTTTTTGTTAAAAGCGGCAAAAAAATAATTCCGCTCCAATGGTCCAATCTTTATTTACTGGAAGGAATGAAAGAATATGTCCTATTAATTACTGCAACTTCTAAAACAATTGTGTATAAACGGATGAAGGATTTTGAAGCGATTATCCCATCTGATTTTACAAGGATTCACAACTCCTTTATAATCAATAACAGTTTTATCCAGCGTATAGAAGATAACCACGTTTACATATTGGATAAGGCAATTCCTATAGGAAAAAAATACAAGGAAAGTTTTTACGAAAAATTAAATGATAAATTTATCTAGTATGCTTTATCGGTGGAACTCCTGCCATGGGCTATTTTTTGTGGTTGTGCAAAAGCTCTTTTTCCAGGGAAAAGTAAGGCAAAAAACAATTAAAATTTCTTAATTAATAGTTCTTTACAGTTATGAAAACCCAAATGTCCAAAGCAATTAATCTATTTCTGATTTTGATAGTTTTCGGTTCTTGTAAAAACATATCAACAGAAAATGAAAGTTTGGGTAGGGCAGGGCGTACCCTTGGCTTGTTGACCGAACCTCCCATCTTTGCATGGATTATAATTACAACCGGTAACAGGACAGGCTATTGCAATGGAAAAATGAATAGGATAGGTCAAGGTTAAACATATATCATCAGGCAGTGTCCTACTGGCAAGAATGCGATAAACATGTTCTTTTATTATTAAACCAATAAAGGGCAAAAATTTAAAAATTCAACAAAAGCATTTTGCCACTACAGGTACTGGAAAATAAGATAGAGAAATAGAATAACTTTCTTAGTAATTTGCAGCTATGTCTTCCCAGGATATCATATTGGTTGTTTTAAGTAGTTTAGGAGTTGTCCATGGTGTATTTCTTGCCCTTTATTTATGGAGCTACACCAA
This sequence comes from Aquiflexum sp., assembly GCF_041751335.1. Taxonomy (GTDB): domain Bacteria; phylum Bacteroidota; class Bacteroidia; order Cytophagales; family Cyclobacteriaceae; genus Aquiflexum. Next base: position 103 of record NZ_JBGSXS010000165.1, on the reverse strand, counting down.
AGGAAATTCTGTAGCTAATAAATTACTTAGTCTGCTTTTAATATTCTTATCATTCAGGATCGGAAAATCCGTCTTTCTTGAATTTAGTACAAACCTAGATGTT
>NZ_JBGSXS010000164.1:0-2508 GCF_041751335.1 Aquiflexum sp. | reverse complement strand
AAAAATGAATTTGGCATTATACCAAAGGTTTTTCAGAATAAGGGAAAATAACCAAATATCCTTTGGATGTTAAAAATTTGTTAAAAAATTATTTATGGTTTTTGTGGTCGTTTCAATAGATTTTAATAAGTTTAGAAAATTTTGGTAGCGAAAAAACACAAAAAGTTTGATAATTACCAAAGTTTATATGGCTGTAGTCAGTTACAAATAAACCCTATTTAGGAGTCTTTTTCAAAGACTCCTTTTTTTATGGTTTAAATTTTAACCTATTTTTTTGAAAATTGTGCTGAAACACCAAAAGTCGGTTTATTTTTTACCTTGATTTTAGGATATAGTGTTTTTTGATAAATCCATAGATGTTTTTAATCCAAATTGTGGGTTTTTAGCGATTTTATCATAAAAAGATGTTTAAAACTTAACATGGTTTTCAAAGAAGCTAAGTTTTTTTTGCAAAGGGGTTATTAGGATGACCTTTGATTTGTCTCACAAATGATTTATTTTTCTAAAGTATGGAATTCATTAACTACTATAAAATTTTAGAAATTGATAGAAATGCCTCGGTAGATGATATCAAAAAAGCCTACAGGAAGATGGCACGCAAATACCATCCTGACCTGAATCCCAACGACAAGGAGGCAGAAAACAAATTCAAACAGGTCAATGAAGCCAATGAAGTACTCAGTGATCCCGAAAAAAGGAAGAAATATGATCAGTATGGCAAAGATTGGAAACATGCGGAAGAGTTTGAAAGAGGAGGTCAACGCCAATCCAGGCCAAGAGGGCAGCAGAGTAGCAGGGCATATTCAGGACAATTTACTCAGGAAGATTTTTCTGATTTTTTCAGTTCCATGTTTGGTGGAGATGCCTCAGGTGGTTTCCAAAGTTCGGGTAGGGAAGGGGTGAAATATAAAGGTGCTGACTACAAAGCTGAACTGCATCTGAAACTTTCAGATGTATATCAGACCCACAAACAGACGCTGACTGTAAATGGTAAAAATATCCGGCTCACGATTCAGGCCGGTGTGGAAGATGGGCAGACCATCAAAATCAAGGGCTATGGAGGCGACGGTGTCAATCGTGGACCAAAAGGAGATCTTTATATTTCATTTGTAATCAAGAATGATACTGATTTTGTGCGGGAGGGAAATGACTTACATGCCAAGGTCAATGTTGATCTCTACACAGCGGTTTTAGGAGGGGAAATCACGGTGCCTACCATGGATGGCAAGGTCAAGCTAAAACTCAAACCAGGAACACAAAACGACACAAAAGTCAGGTTAAAAGGAAAGGGATTTCCGGTGTATAAGGAAGAAGGCAAGTTTGGTAACCTTTATGTCACCTATCAAGTGGAGATTCCAAAAGAGCTCTCAGAAAAGGAAATGGACTTATTTACCCAACTTTCAAAATTAAGGAATCATGGAAACAACTAAATATATCACCATCACCACCTTCTGCCAATACCATGGGATTGAGAGCAGTTTGATTTTTTCTTTCAGGGAACTCGGGCTGATCGAAATAATTGAAGATGATCCCGAACCTTATCTGGAGGAAGAAACCCTTGGACAATTGGAACGAATGGTCAGGCTCTATAAAGACTTTGAACTCAATCCACAGGGAATAGAGGTGGTAATTGATCTCCTGGAAAAAGTGGAAAAATTACAGGAGGATAATCAGGAGCTAAAAAGGAGGTTGAGGAGATGGGAGGGGTGAATGTTATTTGGCTAAAACAAATGGGTGCATTTTGAAGATGTTATTGACTTAGTCAAACTAATGCCGGAGAAGAGTTGGTATTTAGTATCCAGATTTCAATTTCAAAAAAAAAATTCCAATCCATTAAGACAATCTTTCTAAATAATCCGTCCTTATGAAAAACTCCTACGGCTTATGAAATCTTTTCTAGTATTGTCGGCCATATCCCTTATTTTCATGACTTCATGCCATGAAAGAATGGAGCCAAATTATGCCTGTTCAGTTTCAGACCCACTTGAAAATATTGGATGGCTTTCAGTTAGGGTTCAGGAGTTGGAAGAATCTCCACTTTCCTCTTATTATTCCGTTATTATGGCTAGATACAAGTCCAAAACTGTTTTTGTAACTCAAAGCTGTTGTCCCTTCTGTGCCTCCGCTTACCCTTCAGTTATAAACTGCGAAGGGGAAACAATCGGAAAAATAGGGCCTGGTGAAGGGGGCATAGACTTTAGCCGTCTGAAGAATATCGTAGTGATTTGGGAGGGAGAAGATTTTGCATGTGGTAGTTAATGGCCTTTCATTGGTGACCTTTTGGAGGTGAGGGTAGGTGTAATTTAAAACAAAACCTGCTTCACCACTACCGCACCTGGGACCTTTACCTGGATTCCAGTTTCACTGAGCATGCCGGTATCCTTATCAATCTTTAAAATTACTAGATTATCTGTGTCCCTATTGGTTACAAAAAGGTATTCACCAAACTTATCCATAGCGAAACTTCTTGGATGTTTGCCATGACTGGATTCCTGGCCTATATAATTG
>NZ_JBGSXS010000163.1:0-10122 GCF_041751335.1 Aquiflexum sp. | reverse complement strand
GGACGGCTGAAATTAAAGTAGCCTTCCTGAAATGGCTTGAGAAACATCCCGAACTCGGCAGCATGACCCGTCAGGAATTGGATCAGATGATGAGTAAGAGGACGTGGTGATTTTTTTAAATTTTGGATATTTATTGCAACTTGATATTTGTAGATATTGGAAATTGGTGGATATTTTAACCCTAGAATAATTTGAATTGCCAAATAAGCTTAATTAAAACTTTGGATAAAGTTAATGAGAAATTTACAGGTAATCTGGAACTTTGCACCAATATCCACTAATATCTAAATATCAAAAAATATCCAAAGCCTACAAATAATTCACATACCCCTCCTTATTCGTCCTAATATTATACACCTTGCTATAACTAACAATGTAAAGTGTCTTCATATCCTCATCGCCAAAAGCCAAACTCACAGGAAAAGAAGGCGTATTGATCATGCCGACAAACTTGCCTGAATGGTCAAAAATCTGAACGCCATAATAAGTTGCTACATAAATATTACCTTCCTTGTCAATGGCCATTCCATCCGCACCGGACGACCTGCCTTTTCTGTCCAGCACATCTTCTGTTAAGAAAACTTTTGCAAACCTACGGCCATTGCTGATGCTGCCATCTTCATTGACATCATAGGCCCAGATATAATTGTCTTTGTCACTTTGGACCGGATACCAATCTTCTTTATCAAAACAGTTGTTGATATATAGGGACTTGCCATCAGGTGAAAGAAGGATGCCATTGGGCATGGCAAACTCATTGGGCTCAGTGATCCTGGTAATTTCACCTGTAGGCGAGACATAATAAACAGCACGTCCCGGTTGAAATTTTTCAGCTTCCATGGTGAATTGTGGATCGGTGAAATAAAATCCGCCCTTTGTATCCGTGATGATATCGTTGGGCCCATCAATGGGTTTTCCATCATATTTATCCGCAAGTACTCTGACTACCTGACCATTTGTATTCATTTCCACAACACGATGTCCCATCATGTCGCAAACCAAAAGGTTGCCGTTTTTGTAAGGATACAGTCCATTGGTCTGCATCTTGCCTTCAGTAATATTTCTGTAACTACCATCTGGCTCAAGGACCACAATTGAACTTCTTTTTGGATCCGCATTGAAGTCTTGATCAAAATACATGTTGGAGAAATATAGCTTTCCGTTCATCCATTTCGGCCCTTCTGTAAAGAATAGTTCAGGCTTGGTTTTCTTGCCGTCAATGACTAATTCCAAGGTTGTTTCCTTAGGGATAAACTCATGGAAGGCGGTCATTCTTACTTTTCCTTTTTCCATATAATCAGATCGTGAAGGCCAGAATATGTCCAAAGCTTCGCTACCCAACTCCCCGGTTTCAGCACCATGAACAAAGTTGCCGGGAATCAGAACCACATCGTTGGTTTCCAAAAGCTTTTTGCTATCCAACAAAATTTCATTAACAGAACCCCTCAATACAAACATCATTTGCTCCTCCGGGTGAATGTGGTGTCCAAAAATAGCATCTGGTTCCATGGAAATAAAACTCAGTAACATATTCCTACCCGATATCAACCTTGAAAAAGCACCAGGAGCTAATTCGGAAAGTTGAATATCATAAAGGTCATAAACTGTATTGGGTTTGAAATTGGGAGTCTGAGGATTTTCAATATCGTCCAATTTATCAGGAAGGTTTTTCAAGCCAGCTTTTTGGAGGTAATCACGACGTAAAGGGCTGTAGACTTCATAAATCTTGGCTCCAGAGCCTCCAGCTGTTAAGGATATTTTACTACCCTTTTCCAGATATACAAAATCAACTCTAGGTGTAAAGCTATGGATACCATCAGGTGATTCCCTTTTTCTGGAAATCATGGAAACAGGAATCCCGTTAATTTTGGCTTCGGTTTCTCCTTCCATTACGAAAATAAACCTGTCAACATCTGCTGTTTCTTCCAGAATTTGGGCTTGTGGATCAAGTTGAAGCTCTGCCATCATTGCCCCCGAACCCCAAATCACTTTGGCCTTTACCCCTGGGTGAAGTTCAAAGCTTTCAATATTGCTCAGATTGCTGACCTGTGGAGGTTCCAGATTGGGGTCAACAGTAGCACTAGGAAGTCCCGATAGTTGCCTTTCCGTCAGGCCATATTGTTTGATCAGTTCTTGGTTCTTCTTTTCCCAATCCGGGCCTGATGGAGTACACTGGGTAAGGAAAATTACACAGGAGATATTTAAAGCAACAAAAAATATTTTTTGACTTATTTTGAGGTTCATAGGTTTTTGGAATTTGATTCGAACCCAAAAAATAGCCATTTAATTTAGTAATCCTTAGTAATCCCACTTCCATTATTTCATTTACTTTTTGATTTATGGGAGTATTTTATTAATATGAATCCGAATACGATAGATTAGGAAAAAATGAAACCTGTAAAAAAATTTAAAACCTTTGAGGAATTGAAATCTTGTGAAAACAAGGAAATGGATAAAGCATCTACTTTGAAATACCATTTTGATTTTGAAAAGCTATTAGCCGAAATCAGAAAGGTAAAGGAACATAATATTGATATTAGCCAAATTGATAAATAATGGAGGAGACCCTCAAAAAAACTTTATTGGCTATTTGTTACTTGCTTTCAAAGCACAAAGTTGATTATTTATTAGTGGGTGGTATAGCTGTTGGTCTTCATGGATTTTTTAGATTATCAAAGAATCAATCAGGACAAGTTATGGATAAACCTGATATTGATATTTGGTTTAATCCAACATATACAAATTATTTTAATATAATTAAAGTTATGGGGGAGTTGGGTCAAGATATTTCTGAATTTGAAAAAGAAGAAACCCCAAACCCAAGAAAATCATTTTTTAAATTAGAATTTGATGGTTTCTATCTTGATTTTCTACCTGAGATTAAATCAAGAATTATATTTTCTGAAGCCTACCAAAGAAAAGAAACGATTATTTTTGAAGGTGTTACTTTTAATTTGATTCATTTTAAAGATCTTATTTTAGATAAAGAGACTTCTGTTAGAGAGAAAGATCTTGAAGACATTGAACAATTAAATAAGCTTAAAGGAATGAAATAAATAATTCGCTTTCGGGATTTGCAATCTCGAGAACAGATCGGAATTTGTAATTTCAGCCTTCTTATAAAAAAGAAAAGGCAGGGATTACAAATCTCGCTCATCTGGATTCGGCATTACAAATCCCGAATAGCTACACCTATAACCTAAACTTCAAAATCTCTGCCTTGACGGCATAGTAATCTTTTTCGGTCAATAGAAAATTATTGTAGGCCATATAGTAATAATTGGACTCCATAAAGTATACGATGGTAGAGATATGGCCTACTTCCAATGCCTTGTCCAAATACTCCAAACTGTTTATTGCGGATAGAACCGTTTTATACTCCTCAAAAGTTTTGGATAGTTTTTCATATTTTTCAAACAACTGTTTGACATCGTAAAACTTTTCATTTTGATAATCCCGGACACGTAAATCTGAAAACAATACAGCAGCCTCACTTTGCCTGACTTTGTATTTGTTTTCCCAAAGAGGTATACTTGTCCCAATATGAAATCCATTGAAAGTCTGCCCTAATATTCCCTGATATCGGTAACCTGCTTCCATTTTGGGAAGGGCAAGGGCTTTGCTGAGTTCCAATTGTCTTTTAGCGGTTGCGGTTTCCAACTCGATGAATTTAAGTTCAGGATCTTCTGTCTGTATTTCATCATATAAATCTTCGAAAAATGGAATGGGATCCATTTCGGGATAGATGGTTTCATTAAAAGATAATTCAATCCCGCCATTCAAACCTGTAAGTTGTTGATTCAGTTGGTTTATTTCAGAAAGATTCAATTGGAATTCCTTATTGATTTCTATCAACTGTAACCTTGCTTTGTTTACATCAAGGATATTACCTTCTCCTGTTTCCAGCTTTGTTTCAAAGTCACTGAGTAAGTTTTCAGTAAAAGATTTCCTTTGTTGAAATTGTTGTTGGAGTTTATTTCTATAGATCAATTCAATACAGATAGACTGCGCTTCAAAAAGCACCTCTTGCCGGGCCGCGTCATAGATATAGGAGAATTGTGAGATTTGTTGATTCGCAAGCTGCTTTCTTTTACTATAAACTGTTGGAAAATCAAAAGACTGATTGACCAATACATCGGTCTGATTTCCTGCGGTTAAAGGAAAGCCATACAAATAATCATACTCTATATTTGGGTTGTATAGGGGCATTTCCGATTTGAACTGGAGATTTTGAGCTTGCTGCTTTTGGTAATTTGCCTGTATTGTTTTATTGTTTTTTTCAACTTCCACCATAACGATATCAAAGCTTGATTGCCCTTGGGTATTTATAAAAGTCAAAAACGAAAATAAGGATAGAAGTATGGACTTTTTCATTTGGTTTCAGTTTTTGAGTTAACTAGAAAATAGACCATTGGGACAATGATCAGGTTAAGAAGGGTAGAAGTGGTCAAACCACCCAAAATCACTTTTGCCATTGGGCTTTGGATTTCATTTCCAGGGAGGTCTCCGGCCAATGCAAGAGGAATCAATGCTAGGCCGGCGGTGATGGCCGTCATTAGTATAGGACTTAATCTGTCTTTAGATCCTTGAATCACTGTCTCATAGAGTCCAAGGCCTTGTTCCTTAAGACTTTCATAGTGGGATACCAGAAGAATCCCATTTCTGGTAGCAATACCAAAGAGGGTTATAAATCCTATAATAGCAGGTATACTCAGTATGCCACTTGTAAAGTAAATACTTAAGATTCCACCGATCAGGGCCAAAGGAAGATTGATCAATATGATGGAAGCAAGGTTTACTTTTTTAAACTCCTGAAATAGGATCATGAAAATAATCAGAATGGCAAAGAACGATGTGACCAATAGCGTAGTGGAGGCTTCCTCTTCTGCTTCGAATTGCCCACCAAGTTCCACATGATAGCCCTCAGGAAGTTGGATGTTTTCGGATATTTTGGATCGGATTTCATCAACCACACTCTTTTGATCCCGTCCTGATACATTTGCCGAGACAACGGTTTTTCGCTGTACATTTTCCCGGTTGATGGTGTTTGGACCGCTTCCACTTACAATATTTGCCACATAGTGAATAGGGATTTTTTCTCCGTTTTCAGTATCAATAAGGGTATTCATGATGTGATCCATTTTGGTTCGATTCTCCTCATCAAAGCGTACAATAAGATCAAAGGATCGGTTTTCCTCATAGATTTCCGATACTTTCTCACCCGCAATGCCCACATCTACAAATTCATTAAATTTACCTATGCTGATGCCATAATGGCTCAATAATTCCCTGTTCGCTTTGATCTGAATTTGTGGGATTTCAATCTGTGGCTCGACCTGCAAATCAACCAATCCCTCAATGTCCTGAATTTCATTTTTGATCTGATTTGACAGGTTGTACATCCTGTTTAAGTCTGACCCAAAGATTTTAATGGCAATATTCGCCCTTGTGCCTGAAAGCATGTGGTCGATTCTATGCGAAATCGGTTGGCCTATGGTTACATTAGCCTCTTTGATCCGAGAAAGCTTTTCCCTTACCTCTTCAAAAAATTCGTCGCGACTTCTTTCTTCTAATAGGAAAGGAACCTCAATTTCCGAAGAATTGACACCCTGTGCATGCTCATCCAATTCTGCCCTGCCTGTTCTTCGGGTAGTTGAAATCACCTCAGGAATACTTAATAGGGCTTCTTCAACCCTTCTCCCAATATTATTGCTTTCTTCCAGTGACAGTCCAGGTAAGGCAACCGCTGCGATGGTAAGGGCACCTTCATTGAACTCCGGCAGGAAACTTCTTCCCAATTGGGTAAAGGCTAAAATTGCTACTGCAAGCATAGCCAAAGCAGAACCGATAAAAACTTTTTTCCACTGCATGGCGTGCTCAAGAAAAACTCCATAAAATTTCTGAAGCCTACTCACAAGCCAACTTTCACGATCCTGTTTGATCAATCTGCTTTCATTGGTCAACATATAACTACAGAGAACAGGAGTCAGTGTTATGGCTATGATAAGAGAGGCAAACAGGGCTACGATAAAGGCTATTCCCAAGGGAGCCAACAATTTACCTTCCATTCCGGAAAGGAAGAATAAGGGTATAAATGCTACTATGATGATAAAAGTGGCATTGATGATGGAATGCCTGATTTCAAATGAAGCATCAAATATTACCTCAAGCTGATTTCTTTTATCTTTCTCCTGGAGCTTTGCATTTTCCTTCAGGCGTTTAAATACATTTTCAACATCAATGATGGCATCATCAACTAAGTCTCCGATCGCTATGGCCATTCCACCCAAACTCATGGTATTGATGGTGAATCCCAACCATTTTAAAGTTAGGATGGCCACAAGCAACGAAATCGGTATGGCCAACAATGAAATTACCGTTGCTCTCCAATTCATTAAGAATAGGAACAACACGATGACTACAAAAGCACTTCCCTCCAATAATACCTTTTGGATATTACTAATGGATGCGTTGATAAAGTCAGCTTGCCGGAATACTTTGGTGTCAATTTTGATGTCCTCTGGAAGGGTTTTCCGAAGATCTTCCAAAGCTTCATCGATTTTTTCGGTCAATAAAAGTGTATTGACATCAGGCTGTTTGGAAACAGAAAGGACAATACTAGGTTCAGCATTACTGGATGCATCTCCGATTTTGGGAGCTGCACCGATTTTAACTTCAGCCACATCTTCAATTCGGATAATTTGTCCATTAGACTGTTTGATTATCGAACGGCCAATTTCCTCTATTGAATTGGTTCTTCCTATTCCTTTGACGATGTATTCGTTACCATACTCATACACAAATCCACCGGAGGAGTTTCCATTGGATTCTTCACCGGCCTTCATCAATTCTTCCAAATTGACGCCGTGAAATCCCATCCTTTGAGGATTGGCTAAAATCTGATACTGTTTAAAGTCCCCCCCATAAACAATTACTTGGGCTACTCCTCCCGTAGCCAATAACCTTGGACGGATAATCCAATCTGAAATAGTCCTCAAATCCATCATTGAGGTGCTGTCAGCAGTCAAACTGATAAACATGATCTCACCCATGATTGAAGATTGTGGCGCCATGATAGGCTTACCAACTCCTAAAGGCAAAGTTTCTCCAATGGTTGCCAGTTTTTCGTTTACTATTTGCCTTGCCCTATAGATATCAGTATCCCATTCGAATTCAACCCAAATCACGGAAAAGCCGCCCGAAGATGCTGAACGGACCCTTCTGACATTTGTGGCGCCATTGACTGATGTTTCGATCGGAAAGGTTACCAGCCTTTCTACTTCCTCTGGTGCCATACCGTGGGCTTCAGTTAGAATAACAACCGTAGGTGCGGTCAAATCTGGAAATACATCCACTTCCATATTGAATGCCACATAGGTGCCCAACAAAGAAAGCAAAGCAAATGATGTCAGCACCAGAAGGCGGTTATGCAATGAAAATTTTAATATGGCATTGAGCATGAGTTTCTTCTTTTATTTTTCTAAATCCCGGGATTTGAAGTGTACAGATTTATAAAATCAATGGCTGTGGCCGTGCTCCGGAATTGCTCCTGTGGCCGAGGCCAATTTGATGGCATAAGCCCCCTTGGTGACGACTCTTTCATTTTCCATTAGTCCTGAGATGACATGGACCTGGGTCCCGTCGTTTCCGGACAGTTTGACTTCTCTTTTCTGAAAGCTTTCTCCCCCTGTCTGAACAAAGACGTAGAAATTCCCCAATTCTTCCAACAGGGCTGAAACAGGAATTACCAAGGCATCTGGGATAGGTGATGACTTTAAAAAGACTTCAGCTATTGCACCCGGGATTATATTTCCGATGTTGTCTATTTCAAAAGTGATTGGAATAAAAGAAGCGTTGGAGGAAGCACTTTTTCCGTAGGAGACAACTTTGCCATTTATGCTTTCCGTATCAAAAACTTTATCCTCTGAAATGATCCTAAAATTTGCAGCTGATATGCTGGGCAGCTTGTTATAATATTTCTGTGAGACATTGGCCTGGAGTAAGACTTTTTTGTTTTTACTGACTATAGCCAATGGGAAACCTGCTTCCACATATTGGCCCTCTGAAACCAAAATATTTTTCAAAAATCCAGAAGAATTGGAATTGATTTTTTGGCCAGTTTTGGAATAATTTTTAGATACTGCCTGAAAAATAGATTCCAGGTTTTCATATTCCATTTTGGCTCGTAAATATTCTTTTTGTGAAATGATTTTATCCTGTACCAAGATCTGTGCTCTTTCAAACTCGGCTTTGGATAATTCATATTTGGCCTTGGTTTCGTTGTAATATACCTCAGGATTGCCCTGCGTCAGGTTACCGCTGCTCAGGGTAAATAAGTGATCTCCGGTTTTTATTTCGGACCCGATAACTGTTTTATTGGTGGCAAACAAAACTGCGCCATTGGAATTGGCTGTGATAACACTTTCATCTCCCGGTGGCGGCAATACCTGACCACTTGTTTTGAGGATTTCACGGAAGGGTTCCCTACGGACAGGTGCATTGGAAAATTCAATATTCCAGGCTTGTTCTTTCAAAAATGTGATGTCATTTCCTGAATCGACTGCCTTAATTTGTAACGATGCAGATTCCTCATCAGGATAAACAATTACGTCATTGATTACAATTTGATCAGTGTATCCTTTTGTAACTATATCAAAAATCAATTTACCCTTGCCTGACGCAATAGGCTTAAGGCCTAATCTGTAAATTCCGGGAGAACTTGCAGAATCTGAACTGCTCTTGATTCCTTTATCATTAATAATCAAGCTGACGGTTACACTTCCTTCAGTCAATGGTAAAAAATTTTGACCCAAAATAGTGAAGTGTGCTGCAAAACCCGAAAATTTTCCGACTACCAATGGATTAAATTCAACAAATAGCTCTGTGTTTTTTGAATAATGCGTATAAGACAGAGGAACTATGCCAGTTTCATCATGGGCATGTTCAGCCTCTTGTTGGCCGCAACCAGCCAACAAGAGGATAAACAGAACCATCTTAAAAGATGTTCTCATAAGTAAATTATTAAAGACTATGGATTATTTAATGCTTGTGGTCGCCATCTTCCCCATGGCTGTGAGTTGCTGAATCCTTGGCAGTACTGTCAGGACTTACTTTGAATTCTTCTTGAGTGTGATTTTCCTCATCATGGTCATCATGAACGGATCCATCCTCATGTTGGTGTGTGCCATGATTATGGGAGTCTACGCCATCATGAGAATGTCCACCTGATTTTTTGTTTCCACAGCCAACAAACAAGAGGGCTGCAATGCAGAATAGGACTATTGAATTTTTCATCGGTAACTTGGTTTTAGATTAATAGATTAATTCAGCTAATTTTAATAGCCAAATTTAAAATGGAAGTAAATCCATTTAAAGAAAAAAATGAAGTTAAACGATGGTATTAGGGGGACCTCTTAGACCCGAGGGAAGAAAAACATAAAAACTGTTAAATAGGCAATTTTCCGGAGGGGCTTTTTGCTGGATATAGAATTTAGGTAAAGCTCTGAAAACTGATTCCTGAATAGGGAAAATAAATGGTGGAGTTACTTTTTTGATAGATGGACCGGGGCAATTTGCTAAAAAGTCATTACTATTTTCTGCATGGTTGAAATCGAAAAAAAAATTTACAAAATCACTTGTTTCTTTATTTGAATCTTCGTGATCATGGTTTTCGTGAGATCCGTGGTGATGTGTGTTATGATCTTCGTGTTGATGGGGAATAATGCTGTGCCCCAAAAATAAAATTTGGGCAAGGGTTAAGATAGATATAGTTAAATACTGTCTGACCATTTTTGTAAAGTTATAGAAAAAGTGGAGATAATGGATGTTTTAAGGTTTAATTTGAGAACCTAATGTGAAGTGCAGGACAGCAATGATGTGAGTAGAAATACTGACTTTGACAAAAGAAGGAGATTTCATTTAATTGAAAAAAGATGTGAGTGGCACTCATTTAGGCAAAGAGAATATTGGTTTAGTGGATTTTAAAAGTTCTTTTGCAGTTTTCCAATCGGGGAATTGTTCGCTATCAAAAGTCAGGGTTTTGATTTCCTTTGCGATCTCTCCTGATTTTTTCATGGATTGAAAATGGGCTCCGCTTTTGGAGAATTCTTTAAGTGATTTTTC
>NZ_JBGSXS010000162.1:0-11669 GCF_041751335.1 Aquiflexum sp. | reverse complement strand
TGCCTTTGATGCCTACACGGTCCATGCCATCGTTCCAATCGCCAGACCCAATAAAGGGCAATCCATGTTCCCCAAAATGAAGGCTGTGCCTGATAGCCCTGACACAATGCTCATATAAAGAAGCAGAAAAGTTTCCGCTAGCAGGAAGATCATAAAAGGATTCCTCCTCCTGATAAAGCGGCCTGCTTTCCAGAAAACCTACGGTTTCATTCAATAGATCTTTATCCCCTGTGGCAGCAATATATCGAGAAACCACAAAAGGTAACCAAAGCATGTCATCAGAGCAACGTGTCCGGACACCTCTTCCTTCGGGAGGATGCCACCAATGCTGGACATCACCCTCCACAAACTGTCTTGATGCACTTAACAATATTTGCTTTCTTGCCAGATTGGGTTGTGTATTTAAAACTGCCAACACATCCTGTAGCTGGTCTCTAAATCCAAAAGCCCCTCCGGATTGATAGAATCCACTCCTGGCGAATATCCGGCAAGCTATGGTCTGGTACATCAACCAACCATTTGCTAAAATATTAAGAGACTGATCAGGAGTTTCCACCTGAACCGCACCCAACACTTCTTTCCAATATTGCTGAACCTGAATAAGTGAATTCCAAACATCATCAATCGTACTGAATTTCCTGATCAAGGCCTGTGCCTCTTGGAGGTTTTCCTCATTGCCCATTCGGAAAACGATAGTTTTGTCCTCCCCATCCAGCAAAACAACCTTGACCTGTAAAGCGCCACAAGTATCCATCCCTGCACCGCTTTTTCCTGAAAGCTTTGTGAGATAAAGAGCCTCGGGATCCTTCATACTTCTGTTTCGTCCAATAAATTCAGCTCTATCGGTAGTATAACTCAGGTTTGCCCCCTCTACTTTGAAAAATGCAACCCTTTCTCCAAATACAGAATTATATCTGTTTGTAAATAACAGGGCACCGGTTTCCTGATCATACCGAGGTAAAATGTGCATATTCGTTTTGGATCGTACATCTCCCAGAATGAGCTCCATAAACCCGGTAGCAGATATTTCACGCTCTCTTCCAGACCGGTTTTTTAACTCCAGAACAATAAATTTTATGGGAGAATCCTTGTCCACGAAAGTAACCAGATGTGATTCAATACCACTTTCTATATGATCAAAAGAAGAATATCCAAAACCATGGGTTGTGATATATCTGGAGTCGCCTTTAGTTGGGAACGGCATCGGAGACCAAAAATCTCCGGTCACTTCATCTCTAAGATAAAAAGCTTCGCCACCAATATCGCAGATCGGATCGTTGTTCCAAGGGGTTATCCTGTATTCATGTGCATTAATTGCCCATGAATAGGCAGACCCGCTTTCTGAAATAACAGAACCAAAATTTGGATTTGCCAGGATATTAGACCAGGGTGCAGGAGTAGTTTTATTTTTTTATGTAACAATTTTATATGTCAATCCATCTGGTGTAAATCCCCCGAAACCATTAAAAAATAAAAGGTCATCCTGTAAAGTGGCTTCCAATTGGATGGGATCTGCTGTTCTTGGATTTGCTAGCAGTAATTTAGGCATAATTCCATCCTCATAATGCCTGTTTACCTGCTCGGCAAGAGTTCCTCTGTTATCATGAATGATAATACGGGCTACACTTCCAAAAAGGCTTCTGTCTTCAGGGGAAATTTGGTCGGCAGATTTAACGAATATGCTACCGGCTTTTCCATAGACCGTATTGCTGGCTAATTCCGTACTGATCAATCCCTGAATCTGCTCTTGTAATACCTGCCTGTAAGTTCCATAATCCTCATTCCAAATGACAAGATCTACAGCCAGACCTTTTAATCTCCAATAAGCATGGGCTTTAACCAATTGTTTCACCAAATCCAGGCTTTCGGGGTCATGTATATGCAATAAGAGAATCGGAATATCCCCTGAAACAGAATGGCTCCACAGACCTGATTGTCCTCTGAAATTACTTTCAATCAAGGAAGCCTGTGCCCTCATTCTTGGATTGGCATAAATTAGGGAAGCAGCTAAGCGATCATATAGCTGTGCATCTCCTTCGGAAGCATTTATTTGTCTCAGTAATACCTGACTATGTGTCCATGAAAGTTCAAAAGCCCGTTTTTTGAGATGCTTGTCCCGATATTTGTGCATCAAATTCTCACAACCTTCCCTAGTTTCATTTATACCATAGATCAGTTCAATGACAGCAGTTTGCCCTGGATTTACACTGATTCTATACCGAATGGATAAAACAGGGTCGAGGACAGCGCCATCTTTACCGGAAAGTGCATCTACATTCATAGCCTGAGGGCTTGCTAAAGTATTCCCTCTTCCTATGAATTCAAGTCGATCAGTTTCAAAAGAAACTTCTTCGACCTTAGCCCCATGTGCTTCCATCAAATGAAACATCCAAGGTGGATTGTCTTCTTCCGATCTCGGTCTGCGGGTACAAAGAATTGATCTGTATTCAGGGAAAATTTCAGTCTGGACAAAAAGATTGCTGAAGGCCGGATGGGCTTCATCCGAAGCCTGTGTAGCCATAACTACTTCTGCATAGCTAGTTACTTCCAAAACTTTTACAGATCTTGTCCGGTTCATCACCTTGACTCTTCTCATCTCTGTATCATCCTCCGGCGAGACTACGATTTCCGTTTTGGTTTCAATACCGGCATCCTGTCTTCTAAATTCAACATTTCCAGGAGAATACACCACCTGATAATCTATAGCAGGCACCATAGTTGGATGATGGGTATTAGACCAAAATTTTCCGCTTTGAACATCCTTGATATAGCAAAATATTCCCTTGTCATCTTTAGTGGTATCCTCCCGCCAGCGGGTAAGTGCAATGCCCTTCCATCGGCTAAAACCTCCTCCGGAATTGGTTACCATCACCTGATAACGGCCATTGCTTAAGAGTTGTACTTCAGGAATCCAGGTATTGGATTTGTTAGTAATCCTCATATGGACCTCTTTGGTAGAGATCTGTGTTTCAGGAAGATCTTCCATATGTGCATAGAATAATGTCGCTCTTGGAATACGTTCCTGAAGTAATAATAAAGTTGCCTGAAATCGCAATTCAGACAAGAACCGCTCTTGCATCGGTCTATTCAACAATACATAAGCCAATGAAAGTAGTCCCATTCCTTGATGATGCACCATATAGGATTGGACAATGGTATGATCTGAACCTCTGGCCTGACGGCTTTTGTTATAATCAATTGCTTCATAAAACCCAAATTCACCTTCAAATCCCTCTTTTGATAAAAGCTGAAGGTTGGAAGTAGCTTTTTGGGGGGAAACCATCAAAGCCAACATCGTCGCATATGGCGCTATAACCAAGTCTTCTTCCAATCCCCGTTTAAGACCAAGGCCCGGAACTCCAAAGGCTCGGTATTGATAATTCATATGGGTATCAACCCCATTATAACCGGATTCGGAAATACCCCAAGGAACTCCCCTTGATTTTGCATACTCGATTTGTCTTTTTACGGTAGATTTATTTGTTTGGTACAGCAGCGTATTTTCAAAAGCGGGCATAACAAGCTGCGGCATTAGATACTCAAACATGGAACCACTCCAAGAAATCAAAATAGGGCCTCCACCGGAATCTGTCAGAAGTCTGCCCAAAGCAAACCAGCTTTCCTGGGGCAGTTTACCTTGAGCTATTGCCACAAAAATACCCAAACGGGCTTCCGAGGCAAGGAGATCATAATACCCATCATCTTTCCTTTGCTCATCTACATTATAGCCTATTCTCAAAAGACTATTTGTTTTATCATATAAGAAATCATAGGAAATATCACTAAGAACTTCGCACTGTTGAGCCAATTGGTCAAAATGTAATATTCTTTCACTTGCTAGGGTTTCTCCGGCTTTCAATAAGGGTTCTATCCGCTTTAACCTATCTTCGTTTTGAAGATATTCTCCCCCCCGCTCATCACTTACCATAAATAAAAACCGGTCGTGTAGATGCTTTATTTCACTTAGTGAAGGAATTTGATCAAGTAAGACAAAATGCCCGGAACTCTCCATAACCTTTAATAAATCCAGCCATGGAATAAGCTGAACAAGGTCTTCTATGATGTTTTTTAGTTGATCATGAAAGCGGATTTTCCATTGATATAGACCAGTACTGCTTTCTGGAGTGCTTTCTAATAATTCCTGACTCAAAATCAACAGCTCATCCAGCAGTTGCTTCACCTTATTTAAAGAACTGCTATACTGATCAATCGCCTGATCCAGTTTAACCGCTATTTTTTCAACCAATTGGTCAGGATCTTCCTGAAAAACATCCTGAAGAATAGATATGGTGGTTCTCAATCCTTCCAAATTCCGTACAGAAAAAACAGGATGTTCTTTTACCTCCAACAAACCTTGTTTTAGAGTAAGTAGATGTCCGGCTAGATTACCACTATCAACAGTGGAAACGTACCTTGGACGTAATGTATTTAAGCTCAAGGTGTCATACCAATTGAAAAAATGTCCTTTATAGCGCTCCATTCTGCGCATAGTAGTAAGGGTTTGATCACATCTATTGAGCAGATCCCGATTTGAGATGTAACCGAAATCATATGCCGTAAGATTCGCCAACAAGGTCAAACCCATATTTGTAGGGGAGGTACGATGGGCAATGACTTTTATCGGATGTTCCTGAAAATTATCCGGTGGTAGCCAGTTCTCTTCGACATTTACGAACTGTTCGAAAAAAGACCAAGTTTTCCTTGCAGTTTTGTGTAGAAAGGCTGTCTGTACATTAGGTAAAAAAATGTCTTTTTCCAACTCTGGAACACTGAGTTTCCAAGAAAGAGCCGGAGCCAAAAACCAAAAAATAATCATGGGAGAAGCGACTAAAAAAGCTCCTAAATCTCTTGTTGCTAAAAAATAAATTACACAAAATATCGACAACAAAGGCCCAATCCACATCTCTTTGTAATTGGAAAAGATGTTATTTCGGGAATCTGAGGCTGTAGTAGCAGAAGGGGTCCACTCCAATAATTTTTTATGAGAGACTATCAATCGCCAATTGGTGCGAAGGATCGCATCCATATTATTGTAGGCTTCGTTTGGTAAAATGGCTATGCCAAAAATAAACTGAAGCATGATACTCTGAACTGATTTGCCGACCTCAGCTAAATGTGCCTTGAAATCCAGGTCTTTGGGTTTATTTATTAGCTGCCAGCCTGCAGCAGCCATTACGGCGAAAAGTATAATAATTGTCACAGTAGCCGTCCAAAACCAAGGGAATGGAAGTATGGACCAACCCAACAGTAAAAGTAAGATTAATGAAACGGGCAACAAACTCCTTCTTAAGTTGTCCATGATTTTCCACCTCGACAAAGTGGAAAGCGGGTTTTTAGTAAGCTTTCCCTGAGGGTTTGACACAAAAGGAAACATCCATGCGCCTATCTGCCAATCACCCCTAATCCATCGGTGCCGACGTCGGACATCAATTCCATATTTAGAGGGATTTTCTTCATATAAAAGCACATCACTTAATAATCCCGCCCTTGCGTAAACTCCTTCTAATAAATCATGGCTTAAAATCCTGTTATCCTGAAACTTATCATTGACTGCTTTTTCAAAAATATCGACATCATAAATTCCTTTTCCAATAAAAGAGCCTTCTCCAAACAGATCCTGATAAACATCTGAAGATACTTTCGTGTAGGGATCAATCCCGGTTAAATTACCATAAAGACGCAAATACAAAGTACTGTTTGATTTCTTAGGTAGACTTGCTGCCACTCTCGGTTGAAGAATTCCATAGCCTTCAATTACTCTTTTCTTTTTAACATTGTAAATAGGCTGATTGAGCGGATGAGCCATTGTGCCAATAAGTTTCCATGCAGAATCTCTCGGAAGCTGAGTGTCCGAATCCAAAGTAATAACGTATTTGACATTGGTCAATTTCCTGTGATTTCCGGTAACCATAGAAAATTCATTCTTTCCAGCAGACCTTAGCAAAGAATTTAAAGCTGATAATTTTCCCCTTTTTCGTTCATAACCCATCCATTTTTTTTCCTTGGAATTCCATGTCCTTGGACGGTGAAACAGGAAAAATATTTCGTCATCGGGACGTTCATATTTTTGGTTTAGATTTTCAATTTTGCTGACAACCAATTCCAGTAAGCCTTGATCCTCAGGCATTGTTTCCGAATCTGCATCCATAAAATCAGTCAGCAAACCATAGTGGAGGTTTTCTTCTTTATTTGCCAAAAACCTTATTTCCAATGCTTCGACAAGCTCCTCTATATAAAGTTTGCTACTGAGCATGGTAGGAATCACCACAAGTGTCCTCTTCTCAGGAGGAATGCCCCTACAGTAATCCATTCTGGGAAGTAATTCAGGTTTTATGATGACCGTCGAAAGCCAGTTAACAAAAGAAACACCTAATTGAGCTGATCCTGAAACGGATAAAACGGCTACCAAAGCCAGCATCCAATTAGGGAGATTTCCAAATCTGAACGCCATATACCACATTCCTGCAGCGAAACTGAGCGTGATGGCCGTAATGGAAAATAAATATAGGAATACGGTAAACCTACCGGCTGCCCTCACAACTTTATGTTTGAAGCTTTGCTGCATAGTAGCAGCTAACTCTAACTGCTTAAGTCCTTTATCGATCAGGTAATATCCTACATGTTGCTTTTTAAAAGGTTGTTGGTTTAATCCAGCTGCATTTTTTGCCAATTCATTCACTTTCTCTGCCACTTCCAATTCTGAAAGTGGACTTGCTTTTGCAATGGCTTCCACGACGTGGCGATATCGGTCTCTTGTAGAAAAATCCATAAATGAATAAATGCCAGCTGGATCTTTTCTTAAAGTGTGATCTACAATGCTTAGTGTTTCTACAAACTCTTTCCAGTCAGTAGCCCCGAGTAACCTGAGTGTTCCGATACTGTTTCGAACAGAAACCTGGTTTGCCGCCTGTTTTTGGTTTTCTAACAATACAAGCTCACTGCTGCTCGTCCCCATCCTTGTCAACTGTTGCTCCATCCAACTTAGAGGTAAGGCCAATGAAGGCCCTTCTCCCCGTAACCTCCTGGTAAAACCTGCTACAAAAGAACTTTCCAACACCGGCTTTTCTCGAGCCATATCTGCAATGGTAAGAATAAGGTCTCCCGGTTCTTCCTTTAGGGTAGTGATCATCCGCTCAGCCCAATAATCAGCCAATGTATCATCTATCATATCCAAAGCAATCCCGGCTGAGACCCTTCTGATATTTTCTATCACTGCCAACCTCAACATGATCGGAATGGCCCAAAGTTCTCCTAAAGTGAGTAGGGTATGTGTTTGATAAGCACCTATAAAGCTGGTAAGTCCTTTAATATCAACCCTTCCATCACTGTGTGATATGATTTCCAGAACAATATCATAGACTCTCGGCATTTTTGCGGAATTTCCATCAGCCAAATAGGGTAAGTCTTCACTATATCCTTTTGGCAAGTGTTTTCGTGCGGTGACTACTTGTTCCTCAATGAGATAAAAGTTATCTAACAACCACTCGGCTCCAGGGGTAATAGTTTTACCTGTTTGAATTCTTTCAACCAACAGATTCCGTACTTCCAACAAAGCCTTATCATTATCTCCCAACCTTTTAAGAAGTTTATCAGGGGACGTTTTTTGGAGAAGTGTATGCGATTGGGCCAATATTTTCCCATGCCGATCCATCTGATCAGAGCTATATAGCTCTGATCTGAATGGAGCTTCTTTCGGTCCTGGGCTGAATATGCCATCCCTTTGGAAAGAAGACCTAAGGAGCGACATGATATCTAACACTGTACTTGCGGAAACCTTCATGTACATTTATATTTAGAAAGCCTTCATCTTATAAATAGAAAAGTCCAAGGAAACGTCCTATGGGTATCTCTAGGCTTTTGTGATTGAATGAGAAAAGCAATCAGGGTATTTCTTTATGATTAAATCGGATTAATCCCAGTTACCCACTTTTCAAATTATTCAATAAATAATCTCCAAGGACCCTTCTTATTCTACCCACTCTTCAAAAGGAATAATAAGGGACAAGAAAACTAATTGGTAAATTATTTATTTGAAAATTTATATTTTCGTGAAGTTAGTTATTTTAATTTAATTAAATTCATCATTACATAAATAGAAATCATAGGTTTAACAGTTTAATGGCTGCTAAAAATTTGGTAAAAAATTCAGGAATTATTTTATTTTTTGTAGAAAAACCAATTGTTAACTAAGCTTCAAACCTCACCAATTGGCCTTAAAATGGCCATCTAATTTGGGGAAAGACCGGGTAGGTTATCCTAAAGTGTATATTCAAAAAGAAAATACCCGCTTTAATACAATAATTGTGATTAAATTAAGGTTAAAAGTCATGAATTTTGATATCATTCTTTAACCAACCAAAAAATTCTTCAATTAGAAGTTAACTAAACCTATTTCAACTTCCAAAGACTACCTTCACCCCGGCGGCCCTTATTTTTTCCACCTTTTTATCCTGAGGTTCAATAGCCGTATTCCATAGGAAAAGGGATTTGAGTGAATGGATTTCAGCAAGTGTTTCCAAACCTGCGGTGCTGACTTTGGTCCCGTTCAGGTTTAAACTTTCCAGTTTGGAAAGGCTTCTCAAAGCTGAAATTCCGGATTCCGAGATGGGATTATTTTCGATCCGCAGCCTTTGCAAATTGGAAAATTGCGCGATCTGACTCAAGTCAGAATCCTGAATACCTGTCCCGGCCAAACTGAGCCAATAAATCTGATCTTTGATAGGCAAAAGTGCTTTCAATAATTCGGAGGCTTGATTCTTCGCGGCATCCGATGGCAAGACAACATCTAGTGCGCCTGTTTCATGGGAGAGAACCCTTACCCGAAATCCCATTTTCTCCAAAGCTTTAAGATGAACTGTATCGATGCTCAACGCTTGTATTTTCTCCCCTCCGAGAATATTTAGTCTAGGCTTAGCCCATGCAATAATTTCTTCATCCGCACCCATCAAGGATACCTTGGGATCTGCTTTTCCATTTGATATCCACCAAATAAGCACTTGGACTTCTTCCTCAGTGAGGGGCTTTTTCCCTTCCGCCGGCATAAAATCATCGTGTTCAGCCGGCAGCGTTACTCTCCGGATCAGCTCACTTTTTTCAGCATCTGCAGCTATAAAAACCGGACCGTTTTCTCCTCCTTTGAGCAATGTCTCATAGGAAACCAAGTTCAATTCACCTTTGGTTTTTCCGGGTCGGTGACAGCTTTGACATTTGCTCCTGAGAACAGGTTGTATCACATCTGTAAATACCTCAGCATTCTCAACCTTAGCCAAAACCCGACCTTTGCTCTCTTCCTGCTTTTCACCAAAAGGTGCAAAGGCAGTCAGATAATCTTCCCCATGAGTCAGGCTTCCTCCAAAATGTCCAGTGACAGAAAGTGCCAGGATCATAAAACCCAACACAGCATAATTAAGCTTTTTGCCAAATCTGAGCTCATTCTTATTCACCCACCAAGCAATTCCAGAAAAAATGACAGTCGTCCAACCCGCCACCAAATGCATATCCAAAAGGTCGCCATCATATCCCCCTGATCGTGAAAGCAAAAATCCCAATACTGCCGCGATCAAGGCGCTGATTGTACCCAAAAGCATAGAAAAACTCACCGCTTCCTGCATGGCAGGCTTTTTCCCCAAGGCCATATAGGCTTTGAAGAGAACTGCAATGATCAAAAAACCTATAGGCAAGTGAACCCAAAGTGGATGAAATCTTCCGATGAAAGTAATCAGGTCTTGTGTCATTTTCGGAATTTTCTAGTTTAAAATTCCCTTTACCACATGGCCCTCTACATCTGTAAGCCTAAATCTTCGACCCTGATGCTTGTAGGTGAGTTTTTCGTGGTCTATCCCAAAAAGATGCAAAATCGTAGCCTGAAGGTCATGTACATGAACCGGATCTTTGACCACATTATATCCAAAATTGTCTGTTTCTCCATAGGTGAATCCCGGCTTCACTCCCGCTCCACACATCCATTTGGTAAAGCAGCGTGGATGATGGTCCCGGCCATAATTATCAGGTGAAAGCGTGCCCTGACTGTACACCGTCCTGCCAAATTCACCTCCCCAAACAACGAGCGTATCTTCCAACAAACCCCTTTGCTTGAGGTCTTTGATCAGTGCCGCCGTCGCCCGGTCAGTTTTCTGACATTGGTTTTTTATCCCAACGGGCAGATTCCCATGTTGATCCCAGCCCTGATGGTAGAGTTGTACAAATTTGACATCCTTTTCGATGAGCTTTCTTGCCAAAAGGCAATTGGCGGCATAAGTTCCGGGGTCGCGGCTGTCTTCACCATACATCTCATACACCGAGTCGGGCTCCTTGGACATATCCGTAATTTCAGGCACAGAAGTCTGCATCCGGAAGGCCATCTCATATTGGGCGATGCGGGCGCTGATCTCAGGATCTCCATAAGTATCCAACTGCACCTCATTCAATGATTTGAGGTAATCGAGCATTTCACGCCGGTCATTTCCGTCGTAATTTTCAGGATTGCCAAGATAAAGCACGGGGTCTTTGCCAGAACGGAATTGGATGCCTTGGTATTGGGAAGGAAGAAATCCATTTCCCCAAAGTCTGGCATAAAGCGGTTGGTCCTGCACGGCATTTTTGGAAACCAAGACGATAAAAGATGGCAGGTTTTGGTTGTCCGAACCCAAACCATAACTCAACCAAGCGCCCATCGAGGGTCGGCCCGGAAGTTGATGACCTGTCTGGAAAAAAGTAATGGCCGGATCATGGTTGATCTGTCCCGTCTGCATGCTTTTGATAAAACAAAGCTCGTCCACGATCTCGGCCGTATGGGGCATCAATTCACTCACCCAAGCCCTACTTTGGCCATATTGACTGAATTTGAAAGCTGAAGCAGTCATCGGAAAAGAACTTTGATCGGCACTCATCCCTGTAAGACGTTGCCCGTCTCTCACCGAATCGGGGAGCTCCTCCCCATGAAGGTCTATTAGCTTTGGTTTGTAATCATACAATTCCAATTGGGAAGGTCCACCACTTTGAAAGAGGTAAATCACACGCTTGGCCTTGGGCATAAAATGAGGCAAACCAGCCAATCCATTGGCTGACTCAGAAAGCAAAGGTGGGCTTTGGGGATTTTCTGCAAAAATCTTCTCCATTCCCATCAGCGAGCCCAAAGCCAGGGAACCAAGCCCCAAAGAAGTTTTTGTCAAAAACCTCCTTCTGTCCATATTCTTTTCAATCTCCTGAAAATCTCGGTTTGAAGACCTGAGAGGGGCATCGTGATGGTGACTCATATTATCTTTTGGTTAGAAAAGCGTCTGAATTGATAATGGCGCTGGCTGTGACGGCATTGGCCGCAAGGTGGAAAGGATCCAAGTCCGGGGGAATCTGATATTCCCCGGAAGCCAACCAGCCTTTTGTTTTATTGTGGTCTGACTTGAATTTAAGGTATTCATTTTCCCTTAATTCCAGAAGAATTTGAAGCTCCTTAGGGTTGGGTTTTCTTCCTGTAAGCCTTCGAAATGTATCTTCTATAGACTTGGAGATTTCCGGATTTGCCAGCATCTTTTCACCCAAAACCTTGGAAGCCTCCACAAAAGTCGGATCATTCATCAGTACCAAAGCCTGAAGTGGGGTATTGGTCTCCTGTCTTTTACTCACTGAAACACTGTGGTCGGGTGCATCGAAGATGGATAATGCAGGATGGT
>NZ_JBGSXS010000161.1:0-3735 GCF_041751335.1 Aquiflexum sp. | reverse complement strand
AATCACAAAATCCTTTCCACCAGTTTCACCAACGATTCTTGGATAGGACTTATACTTAAAGATATTTTGCCCAATGGTCTTCCAGATATGTTGAAAAACACCAGTAGATCCTGTAAAGTGAATTCCGGCAAAATCAGGATGATTAAAAATGATATCACCTGCAGTCGGTCCATCCACGTATATCAGGTTGATCACGCCATCCGGTACGCCGGCTTCTTTAAAAACCTGCATCAAAATATTGGCTGAATAGATTTGCGCGTAAGCAGGCTTCCAAACCACCGTATTACCCATCAAGGCAGCGGAAGTGGGTAAGTTTCCAGCAATAGCAGTAAAGTTGAAAGGAGTCAAGGCAAATACGAAGCCTTCCAATGGTCTTTGCTCAACCCTGTTCCAGACCCCGTTTCCGGATACAGGAGGTTGTTGTGAATAAATTTCTACCATGTATTTCACATTGAATCGCAAAAAGTCAATAAACTCACAGGCAGCATCAATTTCAGCTTGATAGGCATTTTTGGATTGGCCTAACATGGTTGCAGCATTGATCTTCGCTCTATAGGGACCCGCTAGGAGATCAGCCGCTTTTAAAAAAATAGCAGCTCTTTGCTCCCATTCCATAGATTCCCAAGCATACTTTGCGCCCATCGCAGCATTGATAGCCTGATTCACATGGGACGCATCTCCTTCATGGAAATGACCAAGGAGGTGTTGGTGGTCATGAGGTGGATTCATTGGCTTTTTATTGCCCGTCCTCACTTCTTCACTCCCGATATACATGGGTACATCAGCTTCCTGCGCCCTGAATTCTTTTAACATTGCCTGAAGCTCAGATCTCTCAGGAGAACCTGGGGCATAACTTTTGACCGGTTCATTGACCGGTTCTGGAACATTGAAAAATCCTTTAAGCATATTTATTTGAGTTTATAAGTTTCTAATCCTCCAAATATAAGGCATCCCATCGGGAAAACCTGCCAGAAAAGGATTTGGGATAGGACCGAATGAAGTTTGCAGTTGAGGTAGTTCTTGTTTCTTGATTCTTATTTCTTGGCTCTCATTTCTCGCATCTCGGATCTCGCTTCTCAAAAAATCCCTTCCAATTCCTTCAAATGCCTGATCGTATAAGTCGGAAGATGCTCGATTCCTTTCCCATGGGGATCAAAATAGATATTATCAAGGTTTGATTGGATAGCACCCAGAATGTCTGAATTTGGATTGTCTCCAATCATAATGCAATCCGAAGCTTTTACAGACAGTTTATCCAAAAGATATTGAAAAATCCTCGGGTCGGGTTTTTTATGTCCCGTAGTCTCCGAGGTGACAACAAAATCAAAGTATGATTCAAGTCCTGAAGATTTCATTTTTAGCGCCTGACTTTCATTGAAACCATTGGTGATAACATGCATCCTATAATTGGGCTTCAGATATTCCAAAATCTCTTTTGAATATGGAAGCAAATGTGGCTTGGAGGATGTCCTATGCATGAAGTCATCCTCCATTTCTTTGGGTACTGCATTGTCTTTAGCACCTGCCTTTTCAAAAATAAGTTTAAAACGAACATCTCTTAGACTTTTTTTATCCATCTTCCCTACATCATACATTGCCCATAATTTAAAATTGACCTGATAGAAAGCGTCCAAAAAAGTTTTGAAATCGAGAATCCCTGTATTTTGGAGTTGATAAATTTCAAAAAGTTCGGATAACGATTCCTGTACGTTTTTGTCATAATCCCAAAGGGTATGGTCCAGGTCAAAGAAGAGGTGTTGGTATGTTTTCAAGGGAGAATTATTTTCGGTAGGGATTATTCTGTATTTTATTGATGGCTAGCTCCCTGTTGGAATGGAGAATTTGGTAAACCTCCTGATCTTTGATAAGGTTGGCGTCCTTCTGAATAAACTTAAAAATCTGCAAAATGATTTCCTGTACCTCTTCCAGAATATAATAAAAAATCCATTGATCCACCCTGCGGCTTCCTACCAATCCTGAATTTTTGAGGTAGACAAGATGTCTACTTGTTTTGGTCTGGGTGAAATCCAGAATATGTTCCAAGTCTGAAATAGAAAGCTCTTTATTCTGTTGCAATAAGTGGAGGATACGCACCCTAGGCTCTTCTGATAAAGCTTTGAAAATCCTCATCCCATAGCTCAAACTGATATTTTTAAGTCGCATTTGTAATTTTTAACGAATAAAACTGCTTTGAAATTAAGCAAATGATATCAAAATAGGCTAATATTATAGCCAAATTAAAAACCTTAACTGAACTCAATCAGTTAGATTTTCATTAATTATTAAAAGAGTCGCCTTGAAATTAAAATTATCACATATAGCCCTGTTGTTATTTTTTGGCATATTCTTCTTTGGGATTCAGGAATCATTTGCCCAAGATCAAAAGGAAAGAAAGGTTATCCAACTGTCTGGAATTATTCTGAATTCTGACAGTACAGATGCTGTTCCCGGAGTCAACGTATATGTCCCTAAGAAAGGCCGTGGGACAAGTAGCGGTCGGTATGGATATTTTTCACTTCCTGTTTTGGAAGGTGACAGTGTAGTCTTCAGTTTTGTCGGACTGCAAAGACAGGTTTTTCGGGTTCCGGAATTCGTGCCTGAAGATAGGATCAGTCTTATCCTGACCATGCAAGTAGATGAAATAGCCCTGGCAGAAATTGAGGTCATGCCATATCCCACTGAAGAGGAGTTTAAGCGGGCTGTGTTGGCTATGAACTATGATGCTCCAATGTCCATAGATTCGAGAGGAAATATGAGTCCGGAGACGCTCTTAAGGTGGGCTGAGGGAATGCCTGCTTCTGGAAATGAAAATATGCGCTATTTCCAACAGGGTCAAATCATGCAGATACAAGACCGTTACGGACCCCGACCTTTCACACTTGTGGATCCATTTGCATGGTCCAAATTTATTCAATCTATCAAAAGAGGTGAGTTGAAAAAACGGGATTAAATAAATGATTGAATCGATATTAAAAATTTTATAAACTGTGCTTTTGCGCAGTTTTTTTTTGTGTTTAAAGAAATCACCCATAAGGGTGATGGATTGTTTGCTAAATCAAAGGA
The DNA here is from genome assembly GCF_041751335.1 of Aquiflexum sp. Lineage (GTDB taxonomy): Bacteria > Bacteroidota > Bacteroidia > Cytophagales > Cyclobacteriaceae > Aquiflexum. The sequence continues at coordinate 672 of NZ_JBGSXS010000161.1, read as the reverse complement.
AATTCACCGATGAAAGCCATTGTAAATTTTTCCAATTTCCAAAGGTTGGACATCTGATTTAAAACACAATTCTTTTAACCCAAAAAACACAGCACCATGACAAGAAAAACACATTTATCAGCCGCATCCATTTTTGGTTTGGCGGTTTGCCTGATTATGGGAGCATGCATCCATGAAAGCATCATGGAAGACTCCATTGAACCTTCTCAGGAATTGAACCTGAGTACAGAGGAACTCGCAATTTTGGATGATGAAATCGGGAACACTCTTCGAATGAACCCTTCCAATCAGAATAAACTTTTAGCCAGCATCAGGGCTGCAACCGCCAAATACCACCGACTTTCGAAAGCAGAGGATGACGGCTATGCCTTAGATCCTCATTGTGTAGAAGTACCTGGATTGGGCGGGATGGGACACCATGCAGTCAATGGGGGAAAAATCGGTCCTTTTGTAAATCCAGCTGAGCCAGGTGTTTTGGTTTATGAGCCTATGAAAAATGGAGGGTTTAGACTGGGTGCTGTAGAGTACTTGGTACCTTCCGAACCTTGGGATGCCAATCCTAACAATGACGGTCCTCCGATGCTGGGCAATCAGCCCTTTGACGACCACAGGGAAATGATAGAAATCGAACCTGGTGTTTTTGTAAATGCCAAAGGTGGGCCTCCATTCCCA
>NZ_JBGSXS010000160.1:0-3167 GCF_041751335.1 Aquiflexum sp. | reverse complement strand
GCCATTTCTATGATTCTATTTATTTCCTCAGCTTTAAAGTCTGTTGTTTTCTTCATGATCTAAAAACTTTAGATCCGATCCTTTGTTTTGATCAGAATGGAGAAAGTCAATATTGTTTGGTTTAAAAGGGATCTGAGATTGCGGGACCATGCCCCATTAAAGGCGGCTATTGAAAATGGGCTACCTGTTATTTTGGTATATTGTTTTGAACCTGAATTGATAGCTAGTCCAAAATCCGACATTCGCCACTGGAGGTTTGTTTGGCAAAGCTTGGTGGATCTGAATTCCCAACTCAAAAACCATGATACCAAAATCCATATTTTTTATATGGATACTTTAATCTTATTTCAGGAATTGTCTAAAATCTACGATATACAAACAGTTTTTTCCCATCAGGAAACGGGTATCAAGATTACTTATGACAGAGATAAAAGAGTTGCCATGTTTTTTAAAAAGGAAAATATTTTTTGGAAAGAATATGCCCAGCAAGGAGTGAAGCGGGGCAGGAGCGACAGAATAAACTGGTCAATGGATTGGTATAGCATGATGGCTGCCCCACAGGAAAATCCTGATTTATCAAAAGCTGTTTTTTATACCTTGTCCAATCAGTTCATAGAAAGTCTGAACTCCACAGGTGTACCTGAAGGTTGGAAATCCCCTCATCCCAATGTGCAGAAAGGAGGAGAGCTTACGGCAATGAAATATTTCCATTCGTTTTTTGAGGAAAGGGTCAAAAACTATAACAGACACATTTCAAAACCTGAATTGAGTCGGAAAGGCTGCAGCAGGTTATCTCCCTATCTTGCTTGGGGCAATTTGTCAATTAGGCAGGTTTATCAAGCTGCTGAGCAGAAAAAGAAGGAGAAGTTCCAGGTAAAGAACCTGACGAATTTTCAATCCCGGCTAAGGTGGCATTGTCATTTTATCCAAAAATTTGAAATGGAATCCAGAATGGAGTATGAACATGTCAATCGGGGATTTGATGATTTTATAAAACCAAAAGATGAGAAAAAAATCAAGGCATGGGAAGAAGGGAAAACAGGAATTCCGCTTGTGGATGCATGTATGCGATGTCTTAAAGAAACCGGTTACCTCAATTTCAGGATGAGGGCCATGGTCGTATCTTTTTTGACACACCATCTTTTTCAGGATTGGCGGGAAGGGGCTAACCATTTGGCAAGGATGTTTCTTGATTTTGAAGCTGGAATCCATTACCCGCAATTACAGATGCAGGCAGGGGTGACAGGGATCAATACCGTCAGGATTTACAATCCCCTCAAGCAATCCACGGATCATGACCCGGATGGAGTTTTTATCAAAAAGTGGGTTTCCGAGCTTGCGGCTTTACCGGTTTATCTCATGCACGAACCGTGGAAAATCACAGGCATTGAATCAGAACTTTATGGTTTTCAATTGGGAAAGGATTATCCTTATCCCACTGTGGACTTGGAGGCTTCAGGAAAATTTGCAAGAGACCATATCTGGAAGGCCCAGAAAATGGTTGCAGTGAAAGTAGAAGCGGAGAGGATTTTGAATAAGCATACGGTGCCAGATAGGTGGCCTTAGGGAGTGGATTTGTCGAATCTTATTTTAATTAACAAAGATGCATTCCAAAGAGAAATTGTTAAGCTTATAGTCTGTTATGGAATCAAGAATAATGTCCGAATCTAAAAGTACAGATTTCATTGTTAAAGATATTTTTCAGCTAATGCATTACTAAGTTCTTTCTTGTAAACAAAGTTTTTTGGGATTTTCAATACACCAACCAACTTTTTAACATTAGGCGATAATTCTCGTTGCTTTGTTTCCACAGAAAGTGACTTAAGGTAATTTTCAATAATTTGAGAAAGACTTTTACCTTAAAGGAAAGTTAATCCGATTCTTTTATTAAGCCCTTGTTCGAAAATTCGAATCAATGTCGATAACTGGATATTTCCTTTTCCATTTTCAAGTTTTGAGATATAACTTTTCTTTGTTCCCGCTTTTTCTGCCAATTGCTCCTGGGTGAGGTTTGCTTCCTTTCTAGCCTCTTTTAGCATTTCGCTTATGATGAACATCTGGGCATTTTCTTCATATTTATTCCTACTTTCACTTCCAATATCTCCGTGTTCCAGTTCAATCAGGTCATCGAATGTTTTGACTTTGCTATAATCCTTCATGGTCTTATTTCTTTGATTGAAAATATTCCTTCATTAATCTTTCCGCTTTCTCTATTTCATTCTTTGGAGTCTTCTGAGTCTTTTTTTGAAAACCGTTGAAAAGTACGACTAGCTTTCCTTCATCAAAGCAGCAGAATATCCTATAAATGTTTGATTGGTACTCCACTCTTACTTCAAACAACCCATCAGTTCCTTCAAGGTGGTCTAGGAACTTCTTAGGAACTCTTTCCACTTGCATGATCAGTTCAAAAACATATTGAACCTTGCTCTTGACCTTTTCATCTAGGTTTTGGTAAAATTCCAAAAAGTGGTTTTCGTAAAAAATAATCTTCCTGACCATATTCACAAAGTTAACTCAAAAGATAACATTTTCCAAAGGTGTGGAGTTTATTTAAAGCACTCTAACTTACTTATTTTGTGTAAGCCCCTGAAGAATAAGTAAGTTCATAGCTATGGCTGTAAACTTCAAAGACTACCCCAAAAGGATCTTCAACATAGCACATTCTAAAAGGTTTTTCATTTGGATAATATGACCTGATGGGCATGCGTTGTTTTCCGCCCTGGGCTACAATTTTTTCCACCAAGCCCTCAATGTCAGGATCCTGAACACAAAAGTGAAACAGTCCTGTCTTAAAAGGATTGAATTCAGGTTTTTTGTTTTCTGTACCGGGGAAAGAAAAAAGTTCGATGCCGATTCCGTCAGAAGTGGACAAATGGGCGATTTCAAAATAATCCCAGCCCTTACCGAATACATCCAGGCACATTTGGCCTATAGCCGATGCTGTTTCTTCCTTGACCTTACTGGGTTCCATGATGATATACCATCCCATCACCTCGGTGTAGAATTTAACAGCAAGATGGATATCGGGAACAGTGATGCCGATATGCGAAAATGATCTTGGGTAGGTAGTTTGAATGGACATAGCTTGGGATTTTAATTTTTAAAAATAGGGAAATTGGGTGGGGATAAAAAGGGATTTTATTGGTCTAGGTGGGGTTTCTACTCCT
>NZ_JBGSXS010000159.1:0-6298 GCF_041751335.1 Aquiflexum sp. | reverse complement strand
CCACTCCTGTCAATCCCCACAAATTAATGATCACCGGCTTTTCCTGGATTTCGGGAAAAAGATACCAAGAGCTTATCGCATCGACGACTTCCTCAATGACCTGATCTATTCCCACAAATTCTGTTTTCAGTGTTTCCTTGGCTTGTTGAAGAACTGCTTGTTTTTCAATCAATTCTTTGTGCCTTTGTTGTAAGTCCTTGTTCATATTTTCTTGTTTTGGGTCAAAACTATCCTGAGCCTATGCCAAAGAACGGCCGAGTCTATTCTTTTTTCTGACTCTCCGCCATTTTTCATGTAGGCTTGTTTCCAAAGAACTCTAATTTTAATTCATGTTTTTCGGGTTAGTGTGGGGAGGACGACGGCGGACCGGGCCGGCCTTGGCCTTGCGCGCGGATAGGATTCCGCCGTCTTGACTTTTTTGGTTACTTTTTTTGTCAAGAAAAAAAGTGACTATATAATTAGCTTGTCAAAATTCACCACCTATAGAATATAATATATGGTTCCGAATACCAAGATTCTTTTTTTTTATGCTGACATGCCCGGAGAATCCCACTTAAAAAAAATCAAATAAAAAAACATGTATTTACGGAATGATGCCAGTAAAATTGTAATTCGATATAATTCATGGCAGGACCTTAAAATGTCCGGTACTTCGGTCTTCGGTCTTCGGTCTTCCGTCTTGCCTCAAACAGGATATTGGACAACTGGCAAAGAAGCGTATATCCATATAAAATTTCACACCCAGCCATATATTGGCTCAGGCTATGCCTATATTTATGACATGAGCAAATTAGCATCCCTGATCCGGCAGACAGAAATCATCAAACTGGCCAAAAGAAAATCCTTTGACTGGGAAACATTGGACAGGCATTTGGCACGTAAGGAAGAGGAACTTGGGCATCAACTCTGCATCTCCAAAAGGACCTTTAACCGGGACCTGTCCGAAATTGCCTCCCTGTTTGGAATCGCCATTTCCTTTGACTTCAAAACTGCCCTCTACAGCATTGTTCCGGAGGATAGCAGTGAGGAAAACACCCAATTGCTGGAAGCTTTTGATATGCTTCAGGTCTTTGGACAAAAAGGAAAAGTGCCTTCCTACCTGCTTTTTGAGGAGCGAAAAGCTAAAGGAACGGAACACCTCACTTCTATTTTGGCAGCCATACAAAAACAAAAATTGGTAAACATCCAATACGAGAAATACTGGATGTGGGAACTGGAAGACAGGACCTTAAAACCGCTGGCGCTGAAAGAATTCAAACAGCGCTGGTACCTGCTTTCTCTGGACGAAAAAAACAAATTCAAAGTATTTGGATTGGATCGGATCCGGAATCTGGAGATATTACAAGAGGGCTATCAGGTCAGTCAGCACATGGACTTTGAGCGGTATTTCAGGGAAGTCTTTGGCATCATCAATACGCCCGGCAATCCTGTGGAAGATGTTATCCTCACCTTTACCGAATTCAAAGGCCGCTATATCAAATCCCTGCCCCTACATCCCAGCCAGGAAATATTGGTGGACGATGGCAATATCCTGACCATCCGCCTCCGTGTCAAAATCGAATACGAACTGATCTCCGAAATCCTTTCCCATGGGGATGAGGTGAGAGTGGATGCACCGGAGAGGTTGAAGGAGATAATGAGGGAGAAGGCGGGGAATGTTGTTGGTGGAAGGATAAAGTAATGGTGAGAGTACAATTATGGTATAGGTATTTGCAACCTTTTTGTATATTTAAAAATATAAACCTAAAGAAACAAAAATTTTAATTATGAACACTTTACGAGAAAAAGAGGATCAATTTTTCATAGATTGGAAAAATGAAGTTGAGGTAAATGGTAAAACATTCTTTGTCCAAGATGGAACTATTGATTCATCGAAGTATGAAAATTCTACACTTAAAATAATGAGCCTAATGAAAGAAACGCCCTTCGATAGTACAGCTAGTCATGGATATGTATTTGGAGATGGAGTAAGTAATCAGGTGAAAAATAAAGGTCGATTTCATTTTCGAAAAGGAAGAGATGCTATCAGAATCCTTACCGGTAGATTATCTTGTATTAGGGAGATTCTAGAAAAAAACAATCCTGAATTTTCGTATGGAGACATCAAAGGTGAAAACATTAACAAAAGGACAAACATTGATTATTTTTTGGAATCTGCATATGTAAACATTAAGAAATATAATGGATTGTCTCGCTCCAATCTAAAGGATCTGGAAAATGTCATATTAAGGGATAGAGAAAAACTGAAATTTCAAATCAATGAAATTTTGAATCCTGACATAATTCTATGTTGCATGAAAATCCATTATTACAAGGTGATTAACTATCGGGAAAATGAAATCAATTTACTAGTTGGGGATGAGCAAAAAATGGTCAATATTTTTGAGGAGGATTTAGGTAATAGAAAAAGGTTAATAATTGAAACGTATCATCCTTCTTATTATAAGTACCCTGAGGAGTTAATTATAAATAATTTAAAGAATGCCCTCCTAAATTTAAAAAAATAACCAACCATCCATCCAAGGGCATAAACTAAAAGGGGTGGTTGGTAATAGAGCTCAGTACAGTTAAACATTTTACATCAAACCTCTCCAACTCAATAATACTCCTTAATATACCCATAAGCCCTATCAAACAAAACCTGATCTTTGTGGAGTTGATATTTTAACAAAGCTTTTCTAAGCGACTTCTGAACCTCCCTTTCTCCTGATACTGTCTTTTGCCAACCGGGGAAACTTACTACCCTGACAATGGCATCGATGTCGGTTACTATCCTTTCGACTACGGCAGGAGTTTGATCTGTTTTTAACTCTAGGAACAATTCTGTTAAGGCTGCTTTGGGTGTTTTTTCCTGGATCAATTCTGCCAACTCTTTTTCAGCCTGTACGGTTTCCTTGGCAATTTTACAGAGTTCTTTTACAAATTCTATAGAGGTAATCAATCCTTTTTCTGCCCTATCCCGAAGTTCTTCTAAGAGTTCACTCAGTTTTTTAAACTTGGGATTTCCTTCATGCTTTTTGAATCGCTTGACAAGGATCTTCTCAAGCTTCTTGGCATTTTTTGGGTCGGGATTGTTGAAGATATCTTCAATCACATCTGCATCAAGGACAAACTCTTCCAAATGGTGTATTTCACCGACATGGATGTTTTCATGGATCAACTTGGTTGTCTGAGCGCCCAAGGTCATCCAGAGAAGTTTTCCAATATTATCCGAAGCAGGCCTAACGGATTCATAGACTTGGGAAAGCCATTTATAATCTACCTGATAGAGGTTCAGAATATTATCGGGAGAAAGTGACTCCCAAAGTTTACTCAGGTATTTGAAGTCTTTGGCGAAGGCATCTTTTTGCTCATCTGATTTGATGGCATTTTGAGCGAGTTCGAGGCCTTCAAACCCAACTATGCTTCTGTCTACACCATCAAAATGGGACAAAGTATCGTGCATGGCTTTTGGTAATTGCTCTCTCAACTCAGAAAGATTGGTAATGATCTGTTGCACGGTTTTTTCATCAAACTCCAGTGCTTTGGCCGTATCGTCAAAAACTCCAAAATAATCGACTATCCTGCCGTAATGCTTTTTTGGGAACAATCTATTGGTGCGGCAAATGGCTTGCAACAGGGTATGGTCTTTGAGTGATTTGTCCAGATACATGGTCTGTAAGATAGGGGCATCAAATCCTGTAAGTAGCTTTGCGGTTACAATCAGAAATTTCAAATCCAATATGGGATCGTTGAATTCATCTATGATGCGCTCTTGCTGTGATTTGTCCACTCCCCATTTTTGCTTGAAGTCATAATCATCATTTGCTGATGTGGATATGACAACTTTACTGAATTCTTCGGGGAAGTATTTATCCAATTCTTCTTTATACTGAATACAGGCATAGCGATCCGGTGTCACAATCATGGCTTTAAAACCATGGGGCTCTACTTTTTCCCTGAAGTGAATGGCAATGTCCTCCACAATCTTGGCCACCCTTTCAGGGGATTTGAGGAAAGCTGCCATTTTTGCGGACTTCTTGTTCAATGCATCCGCTTCTTCATCCGTCAAAGCTGCTTCCTCTTTGAAGTTTTCAAAAAGCTTGTCAATGGTCTCTTTATCTACATGCACATCCACCAAGCGGGGTTCAAAATGCAAAGGCAAAGTCGCACCATCCCGAATGGAATCCTGAAAAGTATATCTCGATAAATATCCGCCCTCGTCCTCCTCAGAACCAAATGCCCAAAAGGTGTTTTTATCAGCTTTGTTCACCGGGGTACCTGTCAACCCAAAAAGAAATGCATTGGGCAAGGCTGCCCGCATCTGCCTTCCCAAATCGCCTTCTTGGGTTCGGTGGGCTTCATCTACCAGGACAATGATGTTTTCCCGGGTATTCATGTTTGGTTTGGCATCCCGGAATTTATGGATCATCGAAATGATAATTTTCCGGGTATCTTGTTCCAACATTTTTTGAAGGTCACGGATATTTTCCGTGGTTTCCACATTCGCAATATCCGCAGCATTGAAGGTTCCGGAAATCTGTGTATCCAAGTCTGTTCTATCCACCAAAACAATAACAGTCGGACTTTTCAGTTCCGGCATACGCCTTAATTTTTGCGCTGCAAAAACCATTAAAAGTGACTTGCCCGAACCTTGGAAATGCCAGATCAAACCTTTTTTGATGCGTCCTTCTTTGACTCTTTCTACGATTTTGTTGGCACCTTCATATTGCTGAAAACGGGGGATTATTTTGATCCTTTGCTTTTTATTGTTGGAGCTGAAGAGGGAAAAGTTCTGTAATATATCCAACAGCCTTTTGGGATGTAGCAAATCTCCCATTTCTTTTCCGATCTCGCCCAAGCCCAATAATTTGGCAAGTCTTTCATCTTCGTCTTCCAACCGCCAAGGTGCCCAAAATTCTAAAGGGGTTCTAATTCCGCCAAAAAACAGTTCTTTACCTTCAGTGGCAAAGGAGAGAATATTCGAGACAAAGAGTTGGGGAACGGCATTTTCATACACCTGATGGATTTCATGGGCACCATCCAACCAACTCACACTTGGCCGGATGGGTGTTTTGGCTTCCCCGACCACCACAGGAACTCCATTGATAAACAATACAATATCGGGAATCTTGGTTTCTCGGTGATGGACCCGGTACTGATTGGTAATGATATAGGTATTGTTATTGATATCATCAAAATCAATCAACCGGATTGGCACATGTCTGTTGTTTTCCCCAAAAGGCATGGTCTTGTCTCCGGTAAGCCATTTGAAAAACTCCTCATTTGCCCGCACCAGACCAACTTGGTTCACCGATATCAGGATGGCACGGAGTTTATATATCACCTCATCGGCCAATTCATTTTTGGCTGCTATTTCAGGATTTAGCCTGACCAAGGCAGCTTTCAAATCCTGCTCTAAAAGGACTTCATTTACCGAACGGTTTAGATCTTGGGGAGATTTGTACACCCATTGCACACCATAAGGAGTCAGCGGTTCTGAAATAATTCCTGAATTCAGGTTCAGCCCGGAAAGCTGATGAATGATGTAGTGTTCTACGCTGTTGAGTTCGTTAAATCCCATCAATGGTTTCTTTTAATTGTCTCAGGATTTTTTGAAAATGAAATTCCTGATTTTCAGAATATAAATTCCCTAAAATGGCCTCTTGCTTTACTGGATCTTCCAAAATATCCTTAAAGCAGTCAGCCAAATATTTTTTTACTCCCTCTTCTGAATCCAGGATTTCCTGCTTTACAGAAGAAGTGTATTGGAGTAAATATACAATATCTTCAAAATCCTGACTTGTTCTTGGATCTTTTTTCAGCATAACCGTTTTCTCAACTCCTGAATGGCCAAATTTTTCTCACGTGCTCTTCCTACCCTTAAGGCATCACATAACGCGAGCAATTCATAAAATTTAGGATCCCTCAAACATGCTTCCGGCACTTTCGGATGGAGTGGCTCGATGGATTCTCCTCTGACTTTTCCCTCTCCATAAGGCCATACATAGGGATTTTCACTTGCGATCTCTTCATTCAATGGAGGAGCGGCATGGGCGGTGGGGAGTCCCCTTACTCTTGCGCCAGGTTGTTGTGGATATACATACCGAAGTCCATGTTCCAAAAAATCAAGAATGGCCATTTTCATCAATCGCTTTTTATCCTGTGCAATCAAACCTGCAATGGCGGACCTGTTCAAGCTTTCGCTGATTTCACTTGCACTGATTCCCAACTCCATAGATAAATCTTTCATCAGCCAAGGGGTATCTCTTTTGGCGGCAATTTTGAGCAGGATGACTATATCATGTGGTCGCATGCC
>NZ_JBGSXS010000158.1:0-21258 GCF_041751335.1 Aquiflexum sp. | reverse complement strand
TAATTGAAGATACCCCCGGAGTACTGGAATGGCTTTTTGCACAGAAGAGGGATTGAAAAGAAACCTTCTTGTCGCCTTTCTGATTTGGTAATGGAGGTTAAAAAAGCATCAAAGAAGTTCGGCAACGAAAAAAGTGAGTATAAAGATGAATATTTGTTTGATTGGATAGAAGATGATTGAGTATTGTTAGGTAAAAGCTTATGCGACCCCTTCTGGGTCGGCCTGTTTTGCATTTATTTTATTATCTATAAACATGTTATCCCTTCGGGATAATTGGCTTGATTTTAAAATGAGGTTAGTTGGAAAACTATCAAACACCGAGAGCCGACCCTGAAAGGGTCACATCTTTATAGAAAAAATGATTGTCTTTGAACCAACGACCTCGAAGGGGTCGAATGAAGTTGAGTTTTCCGTTGAAATTGATACAAATAAGTTTAGATAAACTGCCTAGACAAAAAGAACCAAATCCAATTCAAATTTTTCTTAAATACAAAAGACAATTCAATGGCTGAACAATTTAGATTTTTAGAAACAAAGAATGCAATAATCCAACTTCGTCCGCTCACGAACAATAATGTTCGCAACAAAAACCTTTTTCCCTTAAATTAAGCCTGATTAGGGCTTTCATGGGTATTTCCACTTGGCATGGGTATTGGCAAAGGTAAATCGTTCTGGAATGGTCATTTTTATTTCCGGGGTTCTTGCGTCTATAAACTGAGAAGAACATGTTGAAAAATTACTTCCTTATTGCCTGGAGAAATCTAATGAAACGCAAAGTGTACGCAGGCATCAATATCCTTGGCCTTGGATTGGGGATTACTTGTAGTTTGGTGGTTTTTGCACTTACTTGGCATCTGAACAGTTTTGATCAGTTCCACACCAAGGCCGATCATATTTACAGAGTTGTTACCGATACTTTTGAGGGTTCCAGGGAATATCATACACCGGGTGTACCCGTAGTTTTGAAAGAAGCCTTTGTCAATGACTTTAAGGGAATAGAGGAATCCGTGCTGATTTCAGGCAGCCACAATGGACTCATTACGGTTTTGGCAGGTGGTGGGGAAAAATATTTTCAGGAATCTCAGATTGGCTTTACCACAGGGGATTTTTTCAGGGTTTTTGACAGGGAAATCCTCAAAGGGAAATCCGATGGTATCCTCCATCAGCCCAACCAAGCCGTCATTTCAAAAGCCTATGCAGAAAAATACTTTGGAACGGCAGACCCTATAGGACAAACCATTCAGTTTCAAAAAGAGGATGTTTATGTAGTGGAAGCAGTAATGGCTGATTTTCCGGATAACACCGACTTTCCTTTTGACATCTTTCTTTCTTATGAAAACCTTAGAGAAGGCAGGGAAAGAGGGGCATGGTTCAGCATTTATAGCGATGACCAGTTTTATGTAGTCATCAACAACCCCGAAGATGTCCGGGAAATTGAGGCTGGGATACCTGCTTTTGTGGACAAACATATTGGTGAGGACTTTCGGGAAAAGCGTGCCCATAAACTTCAGCCTTTAAGTGACCTGCACTTTAATGAGAAATATACCAATTATAGTTTTCAAGTGATTAGCCGTTCCATAATCACAGCATTGTATGTGGTCGCCTTGTTTTTATTGGTGACTGCAAGCATCAATTTTGTCAACCTCAGCACCGCTCTTTCTTCCCAAAGATCCAAAGAAGTGGGTTTGAGGAAAGTTTTTGGTGGCCACAAAGGAAATATCATCAGCCAGTTTTTGAGTGAAACTGGTTTGTTAACTTTTATGGCCATTTTGTTGTCCCTGATAGCTACACAGATTTCACTCCGATATCTCAATGATTTTTTGGAAGTCAAAACCAATTTTGGGATTTTCTTTTCCTTCGAAGGTATATTCTTGATTTTGATGATGTGGACGACCATCACCTTTATGGCAGGATTTTATCCCTCATTTAGCATCAGTAAGTTGAATCCTATTAATGCCATCAAAAGCCAGTTCCAGACCAAAAAAAGCACTTCCTTTGTCCTTAGGAAAGGTTTGGTGCTGGTACAATTTGTCATTACCCAGTTCTTTATTATTGGCACCTTGGTGTTGGCTTATCAGATCAATCACCTGCGTTCGGCCGACCTTGGTTTCCAGCAGGATGCCGTGGCGAGTTTTGTGATTCCTGAGAGAAACATGGAGAAAAGCAACTTGTTGGCAGAAAGGTTAAGGAATTTAACAAGTATTGACCATGTGTCCCTTTCCAGTTTCGAACCATCATCTTCTTCCGTTTCTAGTACCAATGTGATCATGACTGAAAGTGGGGAAGAATATACCATTCAGATCAAGTCTGCCGATGAACACTATGTTGATACCTATGGCTTGGAAATCAAATTTGGGGAGGATCTGATCAAATCGGATACGGTAACCCGGTTTTTGGCGACCGAGTCATTTGCCAAAAAAGCAGGATTCGAAAATCCGGAAGATTTGTTAGGGGTTTATGTGAACATCGGAGGGACAGAAGCACCAATCTCTGGAGTGGTCAGGGATTTTTATACGATGTCACTTAAGGCTGAACCTGAACCAACATTTATATTGACCAATCCCAGACTTTACCGAACAGTAGGTTTGAAAATCACACAAAGTAATGCCAACATGGTAATGGAGGATGTGGAAAAAATCTTTAGTGAGCTCTATCCTGAATTTAATTTCGAATATAGTTTCTTGGATGAAAAAATTGCAAAATTTTATGAAAGTGAGACAAAACTCACTTCCCTTTTCACGCTTTTTTCAGTCATCGCAGTGATTGTAGGTTGTATTGGGCTTTATGGGTTGGTTTCTTTTTTGACCCTTTTAAAAGTAAAGGAAATTGGAGTAAGAAAGGTTTTGGGAGCCAATACAGGCCAAATCCTGCTATTGGTTTCCAAAGAATACCTGTTGTTGGTTTGCGTTGCCTTTATACTTGCCACACCATTGGCCATATATGTCATGAATAAATGGTTGGAAGGATTTGCCTATAGGATTCAGATTTCTTGGGGCTTGGTTGCCATGGCCTTTTTGGCCACCTTGCTGATGGCACTCCTAACTGCCGGGTACAAATCCATTCAAGCAGCGTGGGCCAATCCTGTCCATTCGCTAAAGAGCGAGTGATTGGAGGGATGAAGGTAGAAGGATGAGGGATACACAGAGTAGAATTTTAAATTTAAGATTTTAGATTTAAGAATTGAGTCTGAGTGGGTTGAAGGGTTAAGTAAAGGATAAGGGATGAAGGTGGTGCGTCATTGCGAGGAGCACTTTGGAAACTTTGAGATTTTGGAATAGTCCTTCGTGCGTCGTGGCAATCTCTAAAGGGATAAGGGGAGAAAAGCAAGAGCCAAGAACCAAGAGCCAAGAAAAGGGAAGCGAGAATCGAGATGAGAGAAACGAGACAGTTGGGAGAGATGAGAAATATGTTAAGAAATAAAGTTAGAACTTAAGTATTCGGGGTATTAAGAACCTGTGACAAAGTGTTCCAACTCCCCACATCGGTCATCCGACAACTTTCCTTCGGACTCCCAACTCTCCAACTTCCCACAAAAAAAGCTAAATCAAAAACCCCAATGATAAAAAACTACTTAAAAATCGCGATAAGGAACATCATGAAGCATCGGCTGCATACCGGAATCAACCTGATTGGATTATCTATAGGTTTGGGAGTCGGTATCCTTGTTTTTTTCTTTGTCCAGTTTGAATTGAGCTATGATAATTTTCATCCAGAGTCCGAAAAAATCTTTCGGGTAATGGCCCATGAGAAGATCGATGGGGAAATGATGGAATCGTTCTCAACACCTTTTGTGGTTGAGTCGGTTTTCAGAAGTGAATTCCCCCAGATAGAAAAGATCACAGTCATTACTAATGGCGGAGTGCAAGCGATCCTACCTGACGAGACTTCCCAAAACCAATCTTTTTTGATGGTAGATCCTGACTTTTTGGAGATTTTTGGTTTTAAATTGATTATGGGAGACCTTGCTTCCCAGCTACAGGATAAATTTAGCTTGGTCATCACCGAGACTGTTGCACAAAGATATTTTGGACAGGAGAACCCTATTGGCAAAACCATCCAAATGAAAATGGGGGAGGTTTATCTGGAATATCAGGTAACTGGTTTGTTAGAGGATATCCCTTCTAATTCTTCAATGAAATTTGAAATGCTTTTGCCCAAAGAAAACATGGATTACTTTGCAGATAGGCGAGGGTTAGATTCATGGTATAATGTATGGGGACAAAATATTGTAAAATTGCAGTCACCAGAACAGGTTGTGACTTTAGAAAAAAGTATGGATGCCCTCATGCAAAAATCCCTTGGGGAAAATTATGTGAAAGGGGAGTATTATTTCACGTTTCATCCGATTTCTGAAATGCACTTTTCCCAGGCAAAAGGAAATGGGGGACTCGAAACTACCAAGGCATCTTTGTTATGGATTTTAGCTGGTATTGCGCTATTGGTTTTGTTGATAGCCTGTATCAATTTCACAACTATGGCCATCGGAAGATCAATTACACGGGCCAAGGAAGTCGGCGTAAGAAAAACCATGGGAGCAAATTTCAAACAATTGGTCTTTCAATTCCTGACAGAGGCATTTCTGATTACCTTTTTTGCCACCATCTTTGGTGTTCTATTGGCGAAATTGATTTTGCCCACGTTCAATAATTTATTCGAAAAGCAATTGGTTTTGGCATTTGGGACTTCCCAAATCTTTGTCCTTTTGGGATTAGTGGTTTTTATCACACTCCTTTCTGGAGCCTATCCTTCATTTTTTCTTTCCGCTTTGCAGCCTATAAAAGTCCTTAAAGGAAACCTTTCCATTCACTTTGGCAAACAAGGCCTTCGCAAGGGCTTGATGGCGTTCCAGTTTTTCATCTCATTCTTGTTGATAGCTTCCACCCTTGTGATGTACAATCAGATGAACGCCATCAGGGATTTTGATTTGGGTTTTGATAAAGATCAGATTGTGGTAATTGAAACACCAAATCACTCATCAGCCAGTTTTGCCATATCTATCAAGGAAGGATTCAGAAAAGCAGATTTGTATCATCAAGCTTTGGAAAACCGTTCGGAAATCAGTTCTTCCGGAATCACGATGGGAACTTATGGGGACAATGCCTATTGGGACGCTGCATTTCCGCTTGAGGATGGCACCGCCTTTAACTTTAAGGTCAATTTTATAGCAGGGGATTATATGGAGACATTGGGCCTGAAGTTGTTGGAAGGAAGGAGGATTGACCCATCTCCTACGGCAGATAGTTCCGCAATCCTTGTCAACAAGAAATTTGTCGAGGCATTTGGATGGCAGGATCCTACGGGGGAACTGTTGCCCAGCACTGACTTCATCTCACATCAGATAGTAGGTGTTGTCGATGATTTCCACTATGCCTCCCTTTACCAACCTGTAGAACCCCTTTTAATCACTAAATCTCCGGAATTGGTCTTGAGTGGAATTAATAATTTGATGATCAGGTCCAGTACCAATTCCAAGTTGATCGTAAAATCCGGAACAGATGATTTTGCAACATTTAAAAATATTCTGGAAACGGAATGGGAAAAGGTTTATCCAGGAGAAGTATTTCAAATCTCCTTTTTGGATGAGACCATACAGCAACAATATGTATCCGAGGATCGCTTGGGCAAAATGGTGTTATTGGCTTCTATGATCGCTATTTTAATTGCTTTCATGGGTTTGTTTGCAATGGTTGCTATGTCCATTTCGGGAAGATTAAAGGAAATCGGAATCAGAAAAGTATTGGGGGCCTCTGGATGGAGCATTTCTTGGATGATGAACAAGGAATTTATTTTCATCACACTTTTGGGTGCTTTATTGGCTCTGCCACTGAGTTGGTATGTGATGCAAGGTTGGATTTCACAGTTCGCAGTCAGACAGTGGCCTTCTTTGATCAATTTTATTTTGATCCTGATAGTGGGTTTGAGTTTGGTGGTATTTATCGTCACCAGCCAATCCATCCGAGCAGCACAAATGAATCCTGTGGATACTTTAAAAGATGATTAATGGGATTTGAAAATCGGATTGTCTGCTACTTAACATTAAGACGGGAGACGGGAGACGGAAGACGGAAGAAAATTTCAGTCCAACTTCGGACTTCTAACTTCCACACAAAACAAAAAACCAAAAACCAATGCTAAAAAACTACCTCATTATCGCAATCAGAAATATCAAGCGGAACAAACTCAGGACCTTGGTACATGTGTTGGGTCTTTCTTTGGGAATGGCTGTTTGTTTGTTGGTTTTCAATGTGGTTTATTTTGCCCATGACTTTGATAAATTTCATGCCAAAGCGGATAGGATTTTTAGGATCAATTCCAGCATGGAATGGGAACCGGGCATCCCCAATCAATCTTCCGCCACCCCCGGGCCCTTAGGTGAAGTGATCGACCAAGAACTTGCCAATATTTCAGCAAAGGGGCGATTATATACCCTGCATGAAACGATGGTATCAATACCGGAGCAAAACCGTCAGCTTGGTCGAAGTAATAAAGTTGCTTTTGCGGATCCTGGTTTTATGCAGATTTTCAAAAGAGAATGGCTGGCAGGTAATCAGATTACTGCCTTGGAGGAACCCAGTTCTGCGGTAATTACCGTGGCCAGTATGGAAAAATATTTTCCTGGATTGGCACCACACGATATTTTGGGCAAGGAAATTCTTTGGATAGATGCCAATGATTCCATCATGGCCCAGGTAAAAGGTGTGGTCAAAGATTACGAGGAAAGAACGGATTTCTTTTTTCAGGATTTCATTTCCTTCAGCACAATCAACAAAAAAGAAAAAGAGGATTGGTATGGACTTCAAAGTTGGGGCAACTTCAATACTTCCAGTCAGTTATTTGTGTTGTCAGCGGAAAATGCCACCCAATCAGATATTGATGAAGGATTGGAAACCATTTCTGAAAAGCACTATAAGGGTGTGGA
This sequence comes from Aquiflexum sp., assembly GCF_041751335.1. Taxonomy (GTDB): domain Bacteria; phylum Bacteroidota; class Bacteroidia; order Cytophagales; family Cyclobacteriaceae; genus Aquiflexum. Next base: position 14,339 of record NZ_JBGSXS010000158.1, on the reverse strand, counting down.
CAATTCCAGTACTTATTTTTTTGCCGAACCATTGGCCAATATCCATTTCAATGAAAATTATGATGATACGGCAGTTTCTCAAGCCATGTTAGATGGGTTGATTTACATAGGTATTATTATTCTTATGTTAGCATGTCTGAATTTCATCAACCTGGAGACCGCACAGGCCATCAATAGGGCCAAAGAAGTAGGCATCAGAAAAACTTTGGGCAGTCAGCGGGGGCAATTGATTTTACAGTTTTTAAGTGAAACCTTTACCATTGTGTTGATTGCAGGTTTTGTTGCTGTTTTGTTCGCTGATTTGATTACGAAATATTTTCAGGAGTACCTTCCCCAAGGCTTCGAACCATCTTACATTAACAGTTTGAGCCTTGTGTTTCTTTTTGGTTTGACGTTGCTACTAACATTCATTTCCGGATTATATCCTGCTTTGGTGCTGGCAAGGTATCAGCCTCAAAGAGCCCTCAAAGGTGAAGTTCATCACGTACATGGGTTTTCTTTGGGTGTATTTCTAAGAAAAAATCTTACCGTGCTCCAATTTTCTGCATCGATTGCATTTATAATTTTGGTCGCGGTGCTATCCTCCCAACTGAAATATATCAGTTCTCAACCTTTGGGTTTTGAAAAGGATGCCGTGCTGTATACTAATCTTCCGTTTAGGGGAGATAAGGATACCAGGGAAACGCTAGCGGATAGATTGAGAAACGAAAGCTTTATCGAAGGGGTAAGTCTAAGTGGGGTGTTGGTTTCTTCCAACAGCATGTGGACTTCTGACCTTTATATCCCAAAAGATTCTAGCGAAACTATACTTTATGTGCACACCATGAATGTGGATTCAGCCTTTGTTGACGTTCATCAGCTTAAATTATTAGCCGGAAGAAAAGCCCATAATCAGGAGGATGAATTATTGGTCAACCGTAATTTTTTGAGTGAAGCAGGTTTTAGCAATCCTTCCGAAGCTGTAGGTACCATTGTCAGGTTTGGAGGAAATCCAAAAACCATCGTAGGTGTTCTGGAAAATTTCAATGCTTCAAGTTTGAGGGAAGAAATCTTGCCTATGGTACTGACTTTTAATCCAGATTATTTTCACATGATGATCGCCAAAGTATCAGGCAAGCAAAATCTAGCTTACGCCAAAGAAAGGTTGGAAAATGAGTATAAAGTAATGTATCCTCAGGAAACAGCGTCATTCAGTTTCATGGAGGAACAGTTGGCTCAATTTTATGAAGAAGACCGTAAGATTCAGGGTGTATTGGGTTTTGCATCTGGCATGGCAATTCTGATTTCCATATTGGGTCTATTTGGACTTTCATCCTTCACCATTGCCCAAAGAACCAAAGAAATAAGCATCCGGAAAGTTCTTGGGGCTGGCGTTTTGCAGCTGATAGGATTGATCTCCACGCAATATATTTGGTTGGTGCTGGTTTCATTTGCTTTGGCTGTTTATCCGGCCTATTATCTCAGCAATATGTGGTTGCAAGAATTTGCCTACAAAATAGACATGCCCTATTTGATGTTTGCAGGTGTTGGATTTGGAGTCCTGATATTGGCCCTTCTTGTAGTCGGGTTCCATTCCATCGGAGTAGCCAAAACCAATCCGGCGGAGATATTGAAGAGCGAGTGAGTAAAAGGATGAAGGATAAGGGATGAAGGTAAGAGCCAAGAATCAAGAACCTAGAAAAAAGAAGCGAAAGACGAGAAGCGAGAACCGAGAGGGAAGGATGAAGGATGAAAATTTTAGATTTAAGATTTAAGAATTGAGACCAAGTGGGTTGAAGGGTTAAGTAAAGGATAGGGGATGAAAGGATAAAGGATGAAGGATGAAGGTGGTGCGTCATTGCGAGGAGCACTTAGGAAAATTTGATGCTTTGAATAGTACTTCGTGCGACGTGGTAATCTCTTTAGGGATAAGGGGAGAGAAGCGAGAGCCGATGAGAAAAGGATGAAGGATGAAGGGGGAGGAGCCAAGAAACAAAGCCTGCCCCAGTATCGGGGATCCAAGAACAAGGTGAGAAGGGAAAAATTTACCAAATGCCGTAGGCATGACCGATATCTTAGCCCGGCAATTCATTGCCGGGATTAGGTATAAAGTGTAAGTTTCCGGAGTGCCGTAGGCACGGGCGATGTAGAATACCAAAAAATATAAGTTGAATTATCCCTTAGGGTCTGTCCCAAGATTTGGGAGGTTATACAACAATAAGACTGGAAGAAAATGTCAAATAAAATCAAAGGGTTGCAAAACAAGACCGAGGCCCCTGTCTTGGTACTTTGTACTTGTTACAATAACCAAAACCCTTCAAACTAAACCAAACCCCTAAACCAATGCTAAAAAACATCTTAAAAATCGCACTGAGAAGCTTTTGGAAAACTAAGAGTATATCCATTATCAATGTTTTGGGATTGTCCTTGGGCATAGCCCTTTGCCTGATCATAGCGCTTTTTGTTCGGAATGAACTGGGATATGACAGGCACTTTCCTAATTCAGAACGAATATATCGTGTGACTTCTGATATTGTATTTGGAGGAAATGCTTATAAAATGACTTATGCACCTGCACCTATGGCAGATGCCTTAATGGCGGAAATCCCCGAAGTGGAAGCTGCGATTCATTTTAGAAATCAGGGTTCTTTTTTGATTAAAAGGTATGAGGACAATATCAAAGAAAACAATGTAATCTTTGCAGGAAAGAATTTTTTGGAGGTGTTTGATATTCCCTTGGTTCAAGGCAGAAGGGAAGGGGCATTGGACGAACCCAATACAATGCTTATCAGTCAAACCATGGTAGAAAAGTTTTTTAAAGGAGAAAATGCCGTGGGGCAAACCTTGATACTGGATAATAAAACAGACTATAAAATCACGGGAGTATATGAAGATATTCCTGAAAACAGCCACTTTAATTTCCATGTTCTCCTTGCAGCCGAAGGATTGCCCGAAGCTAAGTCTGAACATTGGCTTGGCAATAATTTCCAGACCTATATCCTGGTAAATCCCAATTCAGATCAAAAGGAAATAGATCTAAAGATTGCCGCGATGGCAGAAAAGCATCTGACTCCTGTACTCAAGCAGGTCATGGGAGAGGATTTTACCTTGGAAAAATTCAGAGAATCAGGTAATAAGGTGGAGTATACATTACAGCCCTTGTTAGATATACATTTGCACAGTGATTTGTTGGGAGAGTTCAAGGCTAATTTTTCAATTACTTATGTGTATTTGTTCATTGCCATTGCAGTATTTATCCTGTTGATCGCATGTATCAACTTTATGAACTTGGCCACCGCAAAATCCTCCAACCGTGCCAAGGAAGTTGGTGTACGCAAAAGTATGGGTTCGGGTAGGTCTGAATTGATTTTTCAATTTATGGCAGAGACCTTTTTGATGAGTTTCATATCTTTTGTCCTAGCTGTATTTATAGCATCTCTTTTACTTCCCTTTTTCAATGACTTGGCAGGCAGAAATTTAAGTTTGCCTCTTGATTCCATCATTTTTTATGGCATTCTTCTGCTTGGAGCGATAATAGTTGGCTTGATCGCGGGGATTTATCCGGCGCTTTTCCTTTCGGGCTTTAAGCCGGCCAAAGTTTTGAAAGGGGATATTTCCAGTGGAATGAAAAGCGCTGTGGTAAGAAGTTCCTTGGTGGTATTTCAGTTTTCCATTTCCATATTCCTGATTTTCTGTACGGTAGTACTTTTTTCACAGATGAATTTTATCCAAAATAAAAATCTGGGTTTCAGCAAGGACCAGATTGTCATGGTACATGACTTGTATGCTTTGGGTGTCCAAAAACAGACATTCAAGCAGGAGGTTTTGGCGAGTTCATTGATCGAAAAGGGGACTCTAAGTGGATTTCTACCGGTATCAGGTACCAATCGGTCGGACAATCCTTGGTGGGTAATGGGCCGGGATACCCAAGACCAGGAAAATATGGTGTCCATACAAAACTGGAAAGTGGATTTTGATTATGTTAGGACTTTGGGCATGAAGATAGTCCAAGGAAGGGACTTCTCATTGGATTTTCCATCCGACTCTTCTGCGGTAATTATCAATGAGTCAGCGGTGAGAAATTTTAACTTTGAAGGTGATCCCATTGGACAGAAAATCACATCCTTTTCAGGGGATAATGTGACAGGTTTGAACACGGAAAATTTGGAAGTCAAAACGGTAGTCGGTGTGGTTGAAAATTTTCATTTTGAATCTTTAAAGGAAAATATTGGAGCTGTAATGTTATTCGTAGATTCCAATCCATCAGGTATTGCTTCTTTTAAGTTCAAGGCGCAAAATGCCCAAGAAGTGCTTCAATTGGTGGAGGACAAATGGAAGGAACTGGCACCTGGACAACCTTTTAATTATGAATTTTTGGATGAGAGATTTTCATCGATGTATGCCTCGGAGACAAGGATAGGAAAAGTCTTTGCAGCATTTACCGGATTTGCCATTTTCATTGCCTGCATGGGATTATTTGCCTTGACGGCCTTCACCGCAGAGCAGCGTAGAAAGGAAATTGGCATCAGAAAGGCCTTGGGTGCCTCTGTAAGTTCATTGGTACTATTACTGTCTAAGGAGTTTACCAAATTGATTTTGATATCCTTTATAGTTGCAGCACCATTGGCTTGGTGGGGTATGAGCAAATGGCTGGAGGATTACCAATATAGAGTTGAACTGGGTTTGAATACAGTATTGATAGCGATCGGTATCGTCATGTTGATTGCTTGGTCTGTTATGGGGATTCAATCTTTTCGAGCAGCATCCACTAATCCGGTGGATTCATTAAAGGGGGAGTAGGAGGGGATTTAAGATTTTGCGACCTTTGAGGTTTTTTTTAAACCTCGAAGGTCATTGTCCTGAGGAAAAGGCAATAAATTGAAATATGGTGGAAATTAAGTTGAAATATGATAGAAATATTTCCCCCGGAGAAGTATTGTTTTTTACTAAAGGTTAAATCCCAGAAATAACCTTCGAGGTCTTGTCGTCGTGGAGGGGAAGACCTCAAAGGTTTGCGGATTTCGAGATTTGATGTTCATAGACAGATTAAAAGTCTCCTTTTTTTTTCATCAACCCGTGCAACCCGGATCTTACTTTTATAATCGTATAGTTATATAATGGAAATATGAGTTTGAGTGAATTTCAATTATATTCATTTTGAAATATGATACCTATGAAACACAGGATGTTGTTCACCATTGCCTTGTTAATTGTTTTGGGTTCATGCAATGAAAAAGACTCGCAAACAATAGTTTGCGGTATTTTACCCGACTTACAGAATGCAACCATTACGTTGATTCCAGTTGATGATTATTTCCCTGGACTTAAAAGCAAGGAAGCATTTCCTACTGTAATGACAGATAGTCTAGGCCGGTTCAGTTTCAGCTTTACCTCAACAGAACCAAATTTCTATCAAATCATCAGCAATAATTATCATCAGCTAAAGGCTGATATTTTCATTGACTCAAATGATTCAATATACATTGAACAATCTTCATGGAGTGAAGAGCCGAAATTTTTAATTGGTGGAAAAGGAAGTGAAAAACTCAGGCATCTGGAAAAGGATTATACCATTTTTCCCAAGGATAAGTTATTCTTTGACAAAATTACGAGTGACCATTTTACGTCTGAACTTGAATTCAAAAGATTCATAGATAGCATTCATTTTGAAAGGGTAAATGCGTTAAATTCGTTTTCATCAATTCCTAAAGTTGTAAAGAAATACCATTTGAATACATTAGATGCCGAAAGGGCTGCTTTCCTCTTGGAGCATTTGGAAAGGAGGAATTATTATACTCACGGTGAATTTGATTACTTTTTTCCCGATAAGACTTACTACACTTTCCTTGATAGTATCTATTTCAACAACGATTTTTCCAAAACTACCTCCGCTAAATTATTGTCTGGTAAATATTTAACTGATAAAGCTCAACTGGCATTTAAAAATCGAAATGAAGAAGAATGGTGGAAAGAAAATCTGAATTGGAAATTGAATTTTATTGCCCATCAAACCAAATCATCTTGGACAGACATACTGGCTTTGAGTACAATTGGTGAGTACTCATTCGGATTGATTGCCGATGATTTTTTTGATCATTTGAAGTTATTTGAAGATAATATGCGAAGTCATTTTTCAAGCGATATTAATCGAAACCGTTTTGAATTGAATATAGCAAGCTTCAAAAACTTGGAACCCGGAAGTCAGGCACCTGACTTTGTATTGCCTGATTCAAATGGTGTCCTGCATAAACTAAGTGACTTCAAAGGAAAAATTGTGTATATCGATTTTTGGGGCACATGGTGTTATCCTTGCATCGAAGAAATTCCGGATGCTTTATCATTGCAAGAGAAGTATAAAGACAAACCAGTGAATTTCGTTTATGTAGCATTGGAACACAGTTCAGATATTATTCGCTGGAAAGAATTCATAGCAGGGAAAAATCAAAGGTTTGGAAAATTCCTTGACAATAAACCTTTCCCCGGAGTTCATCTTGTTGCAGAAGATCAATTTAGAAATGAAGCAATTCGGGACTATAAAATAAATTTTGCTCCAACCCATGTTCTTATTGATCAAAATGGGAAGATTGTTAAAGCAAGAGCAAAGCGCTCAAAGGATATTCATGAAGATATTGATAAATTGTTGAATCAATAAATCCCACAAATGACAAAGGCCGAACAAAAATTGAACAATGAAATAGAAAAAGGCAAATCACCCTCTTTTCAATATTTCTTCTTTGACCAACATAAGACCATCGAATCTTTCCAACAGGGTTTTGCAGATATCGGAGGCCAGAAAAAGGTGGATGCAAATACAACTTATCATGCCTTATCGGTCACAAAAACGTTTACTGCCATTGCCACTTTACAGTTGGTAGAGCGTGGATTATTGGAGTTGGAAAAGCCTGTAATCTATTATTTACCTCTTTTTCAATTCGGACCTGAAATTACTGTAACACAACTGTTGAACCATTCCTCAGGAATACCAAACCCAATTCCGCTTGCATGGATTCACTTGGAAAGCGAAAATCAATCATTTGAAAGAAACGCTTATTTTCATCAAATCTTTCAAAAAAACAAGAAGGTCAAATCCAAACCCAATGAAAAGTTTGCTTATTCAAATTTAAACTATGTGATTTTGGGGCAATTGATTGAGGAAGTTTCCGGTAAAACCTTTGAAGACTATATCATTGAAAACATCGTCCGAAAACTGCCAATATGCCAAGATGATTTGGCATTTTCCATTTCAAATACCGATGAACACGCAAAAGGCTACCATAAATGGATGACTTTTTCCAACCTCATTTTAGGCTTGTTTATCAACAAATCGAAATTTATGGGGGAGAAGGAAGGAAGATGGAAACCCTTCAAAAACTATTATGTCAATGGGGCACCTTATGGGGGATTAATTGGCAAGCCCAAAGCATTTGTTTCTTATGTTCAAGAATTGATGAATGAGAATAGTAGTTTGATTTCCGAAAAATATAAAACAATGATGTTCCAGGAAAACCAAAACAATCCAAATACCGGTATGTGCTTGGGTTGGTTTTCCGGAGAAATTAATGGTGTAAAATATTATGCACACGCAGGTGGGGGCGGCGGGTATTACTGCGAAATCAGGATCTACCCAAAAATAAATAGGGGAAGTGTAATCTTTTTTAACAGGACAGGAATGTCAGACGAGAGGTATTTGGATAAAATTGACAGGTTTTTTATTTAAAGAAAGAATGGTTTATCATCGGAGACAAATGTACCTTCAATCAAATGAGGCCTTATATCTTTTTATAAAGTTTCCAGGTGTCAATAAAGGCAAAATTGCCGAGTCTAATTTTAAAAACTTTTTATCGGATGTGATGATGCAGTCCATCTGATTTTCCAATGCTATAAAGTAATGGATCGCATCTTCTAAATCTTGTTGACCGGATTGGATAGCTTGAATTACGTGCATCCGATTGCTCTCTAATAATTGAAAATTGTCCAATATCATTACCAAAATTTCTCTAGTGATTATTTGGCCTTTTGTCTGATCCAAATAATAGATACAGGTTTGAAGAATAGATATAGTTGTAAAACCCTCCATTTCTTTTTTATCAATTAAGGTAAAAACATGATTCAAAATTGAAGGATCCGTATTTCTTTCAAGGAAAAAATCCAAAAAGACATTGACATGAAAAAACGCTTTAATAGCCATATTTGCTCCCTTTAGCCTTATGGTATTCTTTTTTCCAATCCCAATCCTGAGGAAATTCCTTTTTGGATGGAGGCAATGAGTCCTTAAATTCCACTAATCCAATCTTCTTGGATAATTTGTTTTTCGGCTTTAGTATTTCTTCAAAATGTTCTTCAACCAAATTGGAAAGGCTTGTTTCCTGCTCTACAGCATATTTTTTAATTTTATTTAAGAGCTTTTCTTCTATGGTAATATTGAGGCGCTTTTTCATAATGATTAAATATACGTATAAAAATAGATTATGCGCATAACTTTTTCAAAGACTATTTTTTAATTCCATAGATTAGAAAATAAACTTTCTTCCTTTTTTCAAAAACCCATGCAACCCTCCTTTCATTTTTCCAATCTCTTCATTGTATGAAAATACTTTTCAAAGATATTTCTTTTAAAAAATTCTAAACCAACTCTTATCAATGAAATCTAACAACATTCTAATCTTAGCCGCTTTTTGGCTACTAATTATATCTGCCTGCAAGGAGGATGAGAATCCTGTGTTGCAAAACAAACTTGTTGCCAATGCCGGTGCAGATAGGGAAATCCAGATCAACACACCTGTGCAACTGGACGGGTCAGGTTCCAGTGATGGGAATCAACTCTCATTTACTTACCACTGGACATTAAAGTCCCGGCCTGCAAACAGTACTGCGGCACTTACAAACCATGCACAGGAAAAGCCTAGCTTCACCCCGGACCAATTAGGTCTTTACGAAGTAGTACTAAAGATCGCCAATCAGACAGGAGAAAAGACGGCAACTGTAAAACTTACCGCTGTAGCAGGAGCGCCAGCAAGCAATGTCATCAACCAAGACATCACCCAAGACCGTGTTTTGGAAGATATCAATGAAGATCCTGCTGTTCCTGATTATATCGTCTCTGCTGACATTGCCGTGAAAGCCAAGCTTACCGTAATGCCGGGAGTGGTGATTGCTTTTGAAGACAAAAAAGGATTGCATATCAATCAATCAGGAGCCCTGATAGCCAAGGGTACTGCAGAGAAGAAGGTGGTTTTTACAGGCAAGCAAGCCACGAAAGGGTATTGGTCGGGTATTGTATTTACTAATAACAATCCATTGAATGAATTGCTGCATGTGGAAATCAATTACGCGGGGTCGCATCCTATCCATCCCATGCCACAAGCAACAGCCATTGGTGTTTCTGAATTGAGTTTTTTAAAGCTTAGCCATACTGCAATCCAGCATTCATCCAGCAACGGCCTTTGGGTGCGTAATTCCGGTGTTATCCAATTTTCAAATAACGTTTTTAGACATAATGAAAGCATCAACATCACCCTTCCGGTAAAAGAGGCACACAAACTGGATGCCGAGTCCATCATTGAAGCTAAAAATGAGACAGTCAATTATGCCGAGCTTTTGGGCAATGAAATACAAGAAGATGCTGAGATTGTCTGGAAAAAATTGCAGAACAATGTAAAGTACAGGATCAAAGAAAATATGGTTATCAAATCTGCATTGACCATAGAAAAAGGAGTGAAAATTGGAGTAGCGCCTGACCGGTACATCAGGTTGATCAACGATGGATCTCTGATGGCAAAGGGAAGCAGTGATGATCCTATTGTATTTGATGTTTTTCCGGCAGGTACCCAAAAGTGGAGAGGCTTGGTCGTGAGTTCAGGCAATAATGTTAATCGTCTTGAATGGGTAGAGATAAAAAATGCCGGCAACGGTCAGGCCGGATCAGGAGTAGATAAAAGTGCGGCAATTGGAATCAGTAATGTGTGGGGTAACAGAATCCATTTGAAGCATGTGAAGATTCAGGACAGTGATGGATATGGTGTGTATGTAAGTCTGGCAGGCATGTTGGGGGAATTTGATCAGGTGACTTTTTCGGGTATCAAGAATCATGTCATGGCACTTCCTATCAGCAACGTCAGAGGTATCCAAGAGTCCCACATCACTACTTCCAATAATCTAAAAAATTCCATTGAGGTATTTGAAGGCACCATAAACCTTGCAGGTGAAACCGTATGGGGTCCGCTTTCGGGGGGAGTGACCTATTACCTGCCAAAAAGTATGCAGGTACAATCCGGATCCGGACTGAAATTATTGCCGGGAACAAAAATTGAATTTGGTCAAGATGCGTTACTGACCATCAATTCAGGGGCATTTTTTACTTCAGTTGGTACACCGGAGCTGCCGATTGAACTTAAGGGTGAGGGTGACCAAAGAGGGTATTGGACAGGTATTCTTATCAAATCCAACAGTCTCAAAAACATCATCAGATATTCAGTTATTTCCGGAGGAGGAAGCAAACCTATGCCTGGTCTTGGAAATGGACGGTCAAATATTGCTGTGACAGCAGGCACAAGCGCAAGTTTGAACATCACCTATTCCAAAATTAAGAATGGAAGTGGATGGGGAATAATCGTGGAAGCTAATTTTGGAGCCAAACTTAACGGGGATGCCAATATCATTAATGAATTTGAGGATATGACACTTGGTGACGTGATAAGGCTATAGTAAAGTGTAAAATAAAACCCATCAGACCCTTTTCCATTTCAGGAATAGGGTCTGTTTTTTTTAGATAAATTTGGACTTGATTTCATTAATTGAGCAACTATCTTCAGGATTTTCCAATCATATTTAAAAAAGTAAACCTATAAAATATCAGTATCATGGAAGGAAGATTAAAAGGTAAAACCGCATTGATAACCGGTTCAGCAAGGGGGATTGGTGAAGCCATTGCCCGACTTTTTCATCAGGAACCATACCAAATCTGTGGCACTCCACTGTGCTGAAAAGAACTACCATATCCGATGTAACTCCATACATCCTGCAGCCATCATGACCCCAATGTGGGATGCCATGTTGGGAGAGGGTGAAATGAGAACAAAAATCATTCGATCAGTTGAACATGGAATACCTTTGGGCAAATTTGGGGAACCCATCGATGTGGCGTATGCTGCCTTTTATTTGGCCTCAGATGAATCTCAATATGTTACGGGTATCGAACTGAATGTAGATGGCGGGATTTTAGCCGGTTCCGAAGCCAGGGTAGAGAACCGGGATTCCTTACCTGCCAATGACAAAATTCTGGAGCGTCATGCTGAACGGAGAGAAGCATCTCCTGAAGTTCAGAAAAAGAATGATTTTGGCCAAATGGATCGAATTAATTTCCGGTAATTCAACTGTATTTTTGTGCCTCTGGAGATCCTTCGTGACTCAGGATGACGACTGCCTAGCGGGTAACTTGATGTCATTCACTTTCTGTAAATGCCTGCTTTATATTTTATATGACTTTCGATCAGCGGTGCAACTTTTTTGGTCGTTTCGGTATCTTCATATTAATACCGGATTTAAACCTGTTTTTTATGCACCCTACAAAAAAAATTCTTCTTCTAGGAGCAACCGGAAGAACTGGCAATGAAGTTTTGCATCTGGCTTTAAGGCAGGGCTATCAGGTGAATATTCTAGTCAGGGATAGAAGCAAAGTCAATTATGACCACATTAATCTTCAGGTTTTTGAGGGAGATACTAGAATCCAAGCAGATCTCTGTCAAGCTATTTCAGGTTGTGATGCTTGTATCAGTTGTTTGAATATTTCCAGAAAAAGTGATTTTCCATGGGCAGCACTAAGAACTCCCAGGGATTTTTTGTCGGTGACGATGAATAACTTGATCAAAACCTATAAGGAAAATGATATTAAAAGACTGGTATTTACTTCTGCTTGGGGCGTGGGTGACAGCAGGCCTTATATCCCTGGATGGTTTGTTTGGTTTATAGACAACAGCAACCTATCTCCTGCTTATCTCGAACATGAAAGGCAAGAGGCTATGGTCAGAAACTCCGGTCTGGACTGGACAATAGTGAGGCCAGTAGTTTTGACCAATCGGCAAACATTTAAAACTCCTAAGGCAATCTTGAATTTCGAACAAAAACCAGGACTCACAATCAGTAGGAAAGAAACAGCTCAGTTTATTCTTGCTGCATTGGAAGATGAAAAGTATGTTCACAAAGCACCAGTGATTTATTCCTAATATCAACAATTGAAGTTGGATTAACTTTAGCTATTGAAAAATATGTAAGGTAAAAAAATCCCCTTGAAAATTTCAAGGGGATTTTCAATATAAAAAAACAACACAATCATCATTCGGTATCTGCCATTTTGAAAGTAAACTCCGACATCAAGATCAGGTATTCCTTTCTCTGTGTATTATATTTTACTTCATATTTGGAGGGGTAATATCCATATACCTGAAATGCTCCTGGAAGGGGAATTACATCTGCGGGCACAGTGGGTTTGCTTTTGATATAATCCAGCGAGATCATAGGTTCCATAAAGGCCAACTTCTCTTTGAATGTTCCATAAGTGAAATTTTTCTTAAATATTTCACCGTTGAGTTCGGGTGCAGTAGGATCTATCCAGTGAACACCCATATTTGGAACCCTGCCAGGCAATTGGATGTATCCTGTAGGTATGTATTTGGCCATAGGAATCTCGGGATCCATTATATTTGGTGCCAAAGGGGTGATCGTCAATCTTTCCTCATCGGAAATCAAATAAAAATGAAAATCGAAATGGGGTAGGTCGTAAACACCTTCTGGTTCATGCCCCATAGGATTCCAGTCCAGAGTCACAAATTTGAAGGGTAAAATATTTGCCTTCGTGGGAAGCTCAAGTAAGTATTCAAAGGAATGATGCCCCTCGTGCCCTCCTTGGCCAGAAGGAAGGTTTTCCAACGATTTTTCGCTCATTGCAACACCGAAAGCAACGGGCTTCCCACCTTTGTTGAGTGTAATAAAACTTTGTGCCTTTCCGTTCCCCAAGGATTTGGCGGGGCCATAAAAGGTAGTCTGATGTGTGTTTTTGTCTTTCACAATCAGCGGATTTTCTTCTTTGAAAATTTCGCAGGAAGACAAAAGGAATAAAACCAGAAGGGTTTTGATCCCAAAAATGGAAATGGTTTTTGTTTTGATGAATTTCATTTTTTTAGTTGGTTTAGAATTGTTTATTTTAATTATGATTAAAGAGTTTACATAGAGGTTGCATCTATCTTATTTTTACTTTTAAAAAAAGGCATGTCTTTTTAGAAAATTCTCATTTTTCCTTGAAAAGGAAAGACTTTTGGAATAAAGCATTGTAAGATGTTTGGATCAATCTTAACCTGAATTCTTTCATCAAAATGAGGATTCAATAATTGAAGCAATACAACTTTCCCGCCTTTTAAATTAGCATTTGGTATTTATGCATGTATTGGTATTTTTATATTGAATTATAACCCTATGGAAAATCATGACTTTGAAATCTTAATGTATGCCGATGAACACAGGGAACAGCTTCTTGATGTTTGGGAGAAATCTGTACAGGCTACCCACCTTTTCTTGAAATCAGAGGATTTTCTATCCATCAAAGCAATGGTGAAAACGATAGATTTTCATGATTTGGAGGTATACTGTTTAGTCCAAAACAATACGGTTTATGGATTTTTGGGAGTGGCAGAACGAAAATTGGAAATGCTGTTTTTATCCCCGGCTCTTTTCGGAAAAGGTCATGGCAAAAAGCTTATGGAATTTGCAGTTCGGGAACTTAAAATTGACAAAGTGGATGTCAATGAACAGAATTCGAAGGCGGTTGGTTTTTACAAAAAGTTCGGCTTTAAAACTTATCAACGAACAGAAAAGGACGATCAGGGAAATGATTATCCGCTGTTGAGGATGAAGCTTGAATAGTAAGATAGCCACCAAAAATAAAGTGGTGGAGGCAACTTTTTCAAGTGTTTTTCCATCCTTTAGATATGAAATTGAAATACATAATCCTCATTCTGTTTACATCGTTTTGGATGCCGCAGAATATCTATGCCCAGGAAGGAACAGTGCATGAATGGCTGTCTCAATCAAGGGCCAGCATTAGCCAAGGCGATACCTTAAAAGGGATTTGTGAATTGGAAAATGCCATCGGTCTAGGACTTTTTGATGAATATGCATTTAGACAAAACAAAGTACTGAATTTTTTGGCCGAGGATCCTAGAGGGGTCCATCTGATGAATGGTATCGCTTCCAATAGAAAGCTTCTTTCAGATCCCAAAAATTTAATTGTCGAAACCTCTGACATTCATAGATTTTGGCAATTTTTTGATTCCCTCCATCAGGAAAATGCACCCGAAATATTTCTTGAA
>NZ_JBGSXS010000157.1:0-8215 GCF_041751335.1 Aquiflexum sp. | reverse complement strand
AATTCTTTCTTTGCTTCCTCCATGGTAGGAAAAACAGTGAAAATATTATTCAACTTGGTAATGATCAATAACTTTTTCACATGTTCAGATGGTGTAGTCAGATACACATCACCTCCTGCATTTCTCATTTTAGTCAGCATAGTGATCAAAAGTCCAATTCCGCTCGAACTGATATACCTCACTTCGGAAAGATCCACGACAAAAACCATCACTTTGTCATTGACAGCATCCGAAACAAATTCAACCAGTTTCGGTCCAATATCATCTCCGATCAAATCTCCGGTCAAGTATAAAAAATGAGCCTTTGCTTCTTTTTCAATTTTGTATTTTAATTTCATATTTTAGGTCTGTTTTCGCAGTTCATAATTTGACAGCTTCCATAGAGAATCAAGGAATGATGCATTACTTTGAATTCGAGGATTTCTCCAACAGTATTTTGGATATTCTGGATCCTAGGGTCACAAAATTCTTTCACTTGGTTACATTCTACACAGATGAGATGATCATGTTGCTTGTACCCATAAGATTTCTCAAATTGGGCGAGATTCTGACCAAACTGGTGTTTTGTTACAAGGTCACATTCCACCAACAAGTCTAGGGTATTGTACACTGTTGCTCGGCTAACCCTATAATTTTTGTTTTTCATACTGATGTACAACGATTCAACATCAAAATGCCCCGACCTGCCATAAATCTCCTCCAAAATGGCATATCGTTCCGGAGTTTTCCTAAGCTTTTTATTTTCCAGGTATGCTGTGAATATTTTCTTTACCTCTTCAAAAAGGGTTTCGTTAAGGGCCATGTATCTTGGATTTTGTGCAAATATAACTCTTCTTATTTAGAAAAGATTCAAATAATACCTTCCAATATCCATTTAATCAAACCTTGTAACTTTAATAATACCTTCTACTTTTGATAAGTTGGCAACCATCTTTTCCAAGTGTGATGTGCTGTGTACATATAATTTGATCGTTCCTTCAAAGAGTCCACTGTCCGAGTCAACTGTGATAGAACGCATATTTACTTTAAGCTCATTTGAAATTACCTTGGTGACATCATTGATCAAACCTACCCGGTCTGTCCCAACAATCCTCAAACCGGCCAGAAATGCAATCTGTTGCTGACTGGTCCACCTTGCCTTGATCACCCTATTGCCGTGATTGGATAGGAGCTCCAATGCATTGGGGCAAGAAGTTCGGTGAATTTTGATGCCTTCATTAATGGTCACAAATCCAAAAACATCATCTCCGGGAATAGGATTACAGCATTTTGCCAATATATAATCCACTACGTCCATATCCTCCCCAATCAGCAATTGATCGTGTTCTGGACCTTTTAGGTTTTTGATTTCCTTGGTAAAGGATGTTTCATCCTTTACCTTTTCATAGGTTACTTTTCCTTTTTGCTTCTTATGATCTCTAAACTCCTTAAAACTTTTGATAGAAGTCGCATCAATAATCCCTCTTCCCACTTTGTAATAAAACTCGTTGGGCGTTTTGGTTTCAAAGTATGCGCGCAATTGCTCCACAATTTCAGAAGTAAATTCTATCCTCATTTGCTTCAATTTTCTTTGGACGATTTCCTTTCCATCCATTACGACGGATTTCTTATCCTCCCTAAGTGCATCCTTGATTTTGGCTTTGGCCTTTGAGGTCACCACCGAATTAAGCCAATCCTCAGTCGGTTTTTGTTTGTTGGAGGTAAGGATTTCAACCTGATCCCCATTTTTCAATTTATGGTTGATCGGAACAAGCTTTTGATTGACTTTGGCACCAATACATTTTGCCCCTACCTCCGTATGGATTTCAAAGGCAAAATCCAGCGCCGTGGCCCCAAAAGGAAGGACTTTTAGTTCTCCTTTGGGTGTAAATACAAATACCTCATCATGGAAAAGATTTCCCCTGAAATCATCCATAAATTCAATAGCCGAACCATCATTGGATTCCAATAGCGTCCTGACCTGAGTAATCCAATCATCGAGTCCTGTCCCTGATTTGGCCTGGACAATATCCTTATCCTTATATT
Source organism: Aquiflexum sp. (assembly GCF_041751335.1). Taxonomy (GTDB): domain Bacteria; phylum Bacteroidota; class Bacteroidia; order Cytophagales; family Cyclobacteriaceae; genus Aquiflexum. Next base: position 6,190 of record NZ_JBGSXS010000157.1, on the reverse strand, counting down.
TCCAATGGGCGGCATACCCTCTCTCCGCAATGTCGTCCATTCTGGCCGAACGGATTTGCACCTCTACCCACTGACCAGTATTACTCATCACTGTAGTATGAAGTGATTCATATCCATTTGCCCGTGGTGTACTGATCCAATCTCTCAACCTATCAGGATTGGGGCGATAAAAATCCGTAACGATAGAATATACTTGCCAACTATCTGCCTTTTCATTGTCTATTTCACTTTCAATAATGACTCTAACGGCAAATAGATCATAAACCTCTTCAAAAGGTATGTTCTGTTTTTTCATTTTATTATAGATCGAGAAAACAGATTTGGGCCTTCCTTTAATGGTGAATTTGAAACCCTGCAATTCAAGTTCTTCTTCTATTGGGGCAATAAAGCTTTTGATGAATTTATTTCTGGAAACCCTGGTTTCGTTGATTTTAGTTAATATAAACTGATAGGTATCCGAATCTGTAAATTTCAGGTACAAATCTTCGAGTTCGGATTTAATGGTATAAAGACCGAGTCTATGTGCCAAGGGCGCATATAAGTACATGGTTTCAGAGGCTATCTTCAATTGCTTGTGTCTGGGCATGCTTTCCAGCGTACGCATATTATTAAGCCTGTCCGCAATTTTGATCAAAATCACACGGACATCGTCAGACAAGGTCAGAAGCATTTTTCTAAAATTCTCTGCTTGTTGGGAAGACCCATATTCAAAGACTCCGGAAATCTTGGTCAGGCCATCTATTATCTGCATGACTTTTGGGCCAAATTCCCTTTCGATATCTTCCAACTCCCAATCGGTATCCTCCACTACATCATGAAGAAGGGCTGACACAATACTAGTGGTACCGAGACCAATTTCTTCCACACAAATCAATGCAACCTCCAAAGGATGATAAATATAAGGTTCCCCTGATTTGCGGCGCATTTCTCTATGAGCATCATTGGAAACATTAAAAGCTCTTTTGATGACCTTGGAATCCCCGTCCTTCAGCATGGGTTTGGCCATCTTGAGAAGCTTCCTGTATCTCTTAATAATTTCCTTTCTTTCCTCTTCCAGATCAACTTGTATCATATAATCTAAGCTAAAGCAATACTTTTATCTAAACAACGAAAGTCGAATAGTTTTTTTCAAATATTTATAGGGGAATTTTCAATTCAATTTTTGCAAGTTAAATTTTACTTATTACCTTTGCGACCACATTAAGCGGATGTGGCGAAATTGGTAGACGCACTAGACTTAGGATCTAGCGCCGTAAGGCATGGGGGTTCGAGTCCCTCTATCCGCACATTTTCCGGCCCTCAATCAACTTTCCGATTTCGAACCTGAGCAGGAACCTCGAAAAAAGAAATGGGATTGAGGGTTTTTAAATTTTATCAAACCAAAATTCTACAAATTGGAAATCACATTAGACAAGCACGCAGCAAATCAAGCTTCTGTTAAAATTAAATTAAATGAAGCAGATTATCAACCAAAGGTTGATGCAAAACTGAAGGACTATGCAAGGAAAGCCACCATCAAAGGATTCAGACCTGGTAAAGCTCCTGTTTCTATGGTGAAAAGAATGTACGGAACATCTGTTCTTGTTGAAGAAATCAACGAACTTCTTTCTTCCTCTCTCAATAATTATCTTAAGGAGCAAACTTTTAAAATTTTGGGGGATCCCCTTCCTATCATTGAGGATGCTGATAAAATAGATTGGAATACCCAAAAGGAATTTGAATTTCAATATAAAATAGGTTTTGTAGACAATGTTGAGGTCAACTTTGACGGAACACTGGAAGCAACCTCCTATTCAGTTGAGATGGATGGGAAAGAAGTGGACGATGCCATCCAAAACTTGAGAAGTCAATATGGCAAAATGACCAACCCAGAAATCAGCGAGAAGGACGACTTTATTTATGGTGACCTGAATTCAGCAGATGGTTCTTTTGAAAAAACTTTTTCTCTCGCCTTGTCCAAAGTAGATCCCAATTCCCTAAGCAAATTTGTTGGGCTGAAAAAGGGTGATGTTGTAGAATTCGATCCTTCCAAAACCATTGTAGAAGATCTTGCTACAACCATCGGTGTGGATGAGGACGAGATCGAAAAACTTTCCGGTGATTTCACCTTCACTGTTCAGAATATCAATAGAACAGAATTGGCAGAATTCAACCAGGAATTTTTCGATAAGCTTTTTGGCGAAGGTCAAGTAGATTCAGAAGAAGGATTGTTAGCTAAGGTCAAAGAAATTATGGCTGAAAACTACAATAAAGAAATTTTGGTTTACAGCGATGAGAAAATCAAGGAAAAGCTCGTCGAGCAGGCAAATATCGACCTTCCTGAAGTTTTCCTCAAAGAGTGGTTGCTTAAAGCCAATGACGGAAAAGTGACCGAGGATCAAGTAGAAAAGGAATACCCTATCTATGCCAAACAATTGACATGGACTTTGATTTCCAATAAAATCGCCAAAGACAACAGCATTCAGGCGGAACACGAAGATGTAATTGAAAAAACCAAAGAAATGATCAGATCGCAATTTGCCTCTTCAGGACTTGGTGCACAATTGGAAGCCAGCATGGATATGTTTGTGGATAATTACCTCAAGGGAAATGATGGACAGAATTATATGCAGTTGTTAACTTCTGTACAGAATGAAAAAGTTTTGGCCTATGTGAAGGAAAAAGCCAATGTTAAAGAAGAAAAAATCAGCATTGATAAATTCAAGGAACTCTTAGAAAACTAATTTCTAGATAAAATTGTTAAGAAAAAGTCCTTTTGTAATGGCTTTTTTTATTTTTGTACATTACATAAAAATTAAATTATGATCAACAGAGACGAGTTTAGAAAATATGCTGTTCACAGTAGAGGCATCAGCGGCAATGCATTTGACCAATACAATACTTTTGTTGAAAACATGACCAGGTCGGTCATCGAAGAAAGGCCTACTAATTTCCGTGAAATTGACGTGTTTTCAAGATTGATTATGGATAGGATCATTTTCCTTGGTACCCAAGTGGATGATTTTATAGCCAATATCATTACCGCCCAATTGTTGTTTTTGGAATCAACCGATCCAAAAAAAGATGTGTTACTATATGTTAACAGCCCAGGTGGTTCTGTAACAGCAGGTTTGGGAATCTATGACACCATGCAGTATATCAACCCTGATGTAGCGACTATCTGTACAGGAATAGCCGCATCTATGGGTGCAGTCTTATTGGCAGGCGGAGCAAAAGATAAGAGATCTGCCCTTCAACATTCCAGGGTGATGATTCATCAGCCATCAGGCGGCATGCAAGGTCAATCCAAAGACATGGAAATTTCATTAAAACTGATCTTGTCCATGAAGCAGGAACTGTATCAGATTCTGGCTGATCATTCAGGTAAGAGCTTTGAAGAAATCGAAAAAGATTCAGATAGAGATTATTGGATGAAAGCACCTGAAGCCAAAGAATATGGCCTGATAGATGAAGTATTGATCAAAAAAATTAAATAATGGCACAAGTTACCTGTTCCTTTTGTGGAAGAAATAAGAGAGATGTAGACCTGATGGTTTCAGGAATATCGGCACATATATGCAATTTCTGCATAGACCAGGCCTATCAGATTCTAGGAGAAGAAGAAAAAAACAAGAAACCAACCAAGAATCCGAAATTCAAACTTAAGAAACCAAAAGAGCTTACCGAATATCTCAATCAATATGTTATCGGTCAATATGATGCCAAAAAAGTATTGACAGTTGCAGTTTATAATCACTATAAAAGGTTACAGCAAAAAGTCCATGATGAGGATGAGATTAAGATTGAAAAATCCAATATCATCATGGTTGGGGATACCGGAACAGGAAAAACCTATCTGGCAAAAACTTTGGCCAAAATCTTGGAAGTGCCTTTCTGTATTGCCGACGCGACTGTACTTACAGAAGCTGGCTATGTTGGAGAAGATGTGGAAAGCATTTTGACTCGTCTCTTACAGGCGGCAGACTACAATGTAGAAGCTGCGGAAAGAGGTATAGTATATATAGATGAATTGGATAAAATCGCGCGGAAATCAGATAACCCCTCGATTACCCGTGATGTAAGCGGAGAAGGTGTACAACAGGCGCTTTTAAAGTTGTTGGAAGGAACAGTTGTAAACGTTCCCCCACAGGGAGGAAGAAAACATCCTGACCAAAAGATGATCGCTGTCAATACAGAGAATATCCTTTTTGTCTGTGGTGGAGCCTTTGATGGTATAGGTAGGCATATAGCCAAAAGGCTGAATACACAGCCAATGGGCTTCAACAAATATATAGAAGGCAAACAGGTAGATAGGGAAAATCTTCTTCAATATGTTACATCACAGGATCTTAAATCTTTTGGATTGATCCCTGAGTTGATAGGAAGGCTTCCTGTCGTGACCCATTTGGATCCACTGGACAAAGCCACTTTGAAAAGTATACTCACCGAGCCCAAAAATGCACTTGTTAAGCAATATAAGAAACTATTGGCTATGGAAGATGTCACACTTCAATTTGAGGAAAGCGGTATAGACTATATCGTGGAAAAGGCAGTGGAGTACAATCTAGGTGCAAGGGGATTAAGGTCAATTTGTGAAGCCATCATCACCGATGCCATGTATGAGTTACCATCCGATGATACCATCAAGGAATTGGTAATCGATGAAAAATATGCCCAAGACCAGTTTGATAAGTCTAAATTTAAAAAACTACAGGTAGCTTGATGGAATTTACATAATAAAATACTCAATTTACAGTTCGAAACCGCAGGAATCAATTACATGATTTCTGCGGTTTTTTTAACCCATTTAAAATAAAACTACTGTTTTTTTTTACTAAATATTTTTTAGTAGATTAATGATTAAATGGACTTGGATATGAATAGGTTTTATCAGAGTATCGCCCTATTGTTGATTTTATTTTCCAGCTGTGATATAGCCACAATTACAGATGCCCCATTAACAAATGAGGAAACTTTTAACCTTTTGACAATATTGGAAAAGTCTGTGCCTGTAGGTTTTCATCCTGACTTACCTAACTCAAAAACATATTTTCAGGGTAGCGGAGTGATCGGCTATTCATATCATTATTTTGATTCATTGGGCAAAGAATTGGTGAAGGTCGGATTGGGTCCGGAAAGAGACACCACAGGATTTTCTTTTTTTACTTATTCTGAAAAGGGCTTACTTATTGAAAAAAAGGTCAACATTCTGAGAAATCAAGCATTCCCTTGGGAAGTATTCCAATATCATTATAATGATTCTGATCAGTTGAAACAGATAACAAGAAATGGAAATAATTTTGAGTTATATGAATACAATGAGCTAGGTCAAGTAGTAAAAGTCAACCTTGGAGGAAATCTTCAATTAGCTGAAATTTATATTTTTGAATATGATTCTATGGGTAGGGTCAAAAGGCAGTTGTATAAAAGTCAAATAGAGGGAGATTCACCTCTTCGGGATTGGTATTATGAATATAATTCTGATGGACTGTTAGTTTCCAAATCCATCCCGATTTCTGATACCCAAAAAGAGGTGATGTTTGAATACCGGTATGATGCACAAAATAGGCTGGTAGAAGAAACTGAGTATTATCCTGAATATGGGTTTTCACTTTGCCTGAGGAGTATAATTCATTATGCTTAAAGGATATATATATGCCTTCATTTTATTCAAAACCTTTGAGGTCTTCCCAATCGCGACGACAGGACCTCGAAGGTTTTTAAACTCGAATCCACGACAAAGACCTTCGAGGTTTAGGAAAAAACCTCAAAGGTCTTAAGGGGTTAAACATGCAAAGCCCTATTATCCGTCGCAGCCAAACAGGCTTCTTTGAAAGCTTCTGTATAGGTGGGGTGAGCGTGAGACATTCTGGCGATGTCTTCAGCTGAGGCCCGGAACTCCATGGCCACTACCGCTTCCGCTATCATATCTGCTGTTCTGGGACCTATCATGTGTACACCCAGGATTTCGTCAGTTTCGGCATCTGCCAATACTTTGACCAAGCCATCTGTGTCCATTGAAGCCCTTGCCCGGCCCGAAGCCAAAAATGGGAATTTTCCAGTTTTGTACTTGATGCCTTTTTCTTTTAACTGCTCCTCAGTATAGCCAACTGCTGCCACTTCTGGCCATGTGTAAACCACACCCGGGATCAAAAGGTAATTGATATGTGGTTTTTGACCTGCGATCACTTCTGCTACAAAAGTACCTTCT
>NZ_JBGSXS010000156.1:0-6030 GCF_041751335.1 Aquiflexum sp. | reverse complement strand
CAAATTCTTCTCTGTACCTTTTGATTTTATCATTAATTAATTTTCCTGCGTGTCTGATTTTGGCTTCATCTTCTGCCTTCACCTTCATAGGGTATTCTCGATCTCCAATTTTCAACCTGATAGAAAGTGTTTCCATATTATTCAGACAAATAGGCAATTATATTATCGATTTCCTTTATATAATTATTGATTTTTTCTCTCAATTCGGCAGACTCCATGTCTTCCACCGGTATGCTGTTTACAAGTTTAGCTATTTTAATTTGATTTTTAAAATCCTCCAACGAACGCTCGTTGTCTTCGAGTTTGGTCCTCAATGAAAACAGGTCTTCCTTCAGCGATTGATTTTCCTGTTCCAGTTGCTGTAGTTTGCGGCCGACTTGTATGGCAAGTTTTTCGGTTTGTTGGAGTTCTTCGTGGATCATTTTTATTTTCTGATAAATGCACCTACTTCATTCTCAAAACTTTGAATAAGCCGGGACATGGTTTTGTCAATTATTTTATCTGTCAAAGTATTCTCGGTATCCTGTAGGAAAAAGCTCAAAGCATAGGCTTTTTTGTCTGCGTCAATCTTTTCTCCCTGATATACATCAAAGACTCCGATTCGTTGCAGCAACTTCCCCCCTGCCCTGACTGCTGTCTTTTTTATCTCATCGAAGGTGGTTTTTTTATCAATTACCAAGGACAAATCCCTTCTTACCTCCGGAAATTTGGAAATTTCCGAGTACTTTTTCAAACCTTTGGATTTTTTTGCCAACAAATCCCAATTCAGGTCTGCATACAGCACTTCCTGTTTTACCTCTGCCAACTTCCCAATTTTCTCCTGAACCACCCCGATAGTACCCAATTCTTTTGTACCCAACTTCAACAGAAGCGCATAATCAAAAGGGGCTGCATGAATGATCTCTACCTCCACATTGTCAATCCCCAATTTTTCGAGGACAAGTTCAACAGTGGAATAGATATCCGGAAAAGCCACTGCCTTGGAAGGTTCCAACCAACTTTCAGCAGCTTTGTCACCCGTCAGAAACAAGGCCAGTCTTTTTTCTTCCCTATACCTCTCTTCTTCCTTGAAATATACGGTGCCGAATTCAAATAATTTCAGGTCTTTTTGGCGGCGGTTGATATTATGTGCCAAAACCTCCAATCCTGAAAACAACAATGACTGCCTCATCACCCCCAAATCCTCACTGAGTTTGTTGAGGATTTCTACATTGTTGGCCGGATTCAGGAATCCTGACTTCTCGGCATAAATGGGCTTAGTCAGGGAATTGGTGATGATTTCGAAATACCCCAACCCTGACAGTACCTCGCTCAATCTGTATTGAAGTTTGTTAAGGTCTTTGGCAGGATGCTCTGCCAGATAATCAGAATTCAGGTTTTCGGATAAGGGGACATTGTCAAACCCATGGATCCTCAGGATTTCCTCGATCACATCCGCTTCACGGGTGACGTCGACCCGGTAGGGCTTTACGGAGACAGTGATGTTCTTTTCTGTTTCTCCGACAAACCTGATGTCCAGGTTTTCCAGGGTTTCTTTTATTTCTTCTTTTGATATCTCTTTACCGATCAATCGATGGATATTGGCATAACTCACCTCAATGACCAAGTCCTCCACGGGAACAGGATAGACATCAATTACCTCAGAAGAGATTTCTCCACCTGCCAGTTCTTTGATCAACATGGCGGCTCTTTTCAAAGCATAGACAGGCATGTTGGGATCTGTGCCCCTTTCAAAACGGAAGGAAGCATCTGTTTTCAATCCGTGAAATTGTGACCCTTTTCGGATGACATCCGGAGAAAAACAGGCACTTTCCAAAAAGACCGAAGTGGTAGTATCCGACACTCCCGAACCTTTTCCACCAAAAATACCTGCAATACACAATCCTCCCTTTTCATCACAGATCATCAGTTCCTCCCCGGAAAGTTTTCTTTCCTTCTCATCCAATGTGACGAAAGGAGTATCTTTGGGAAGTTTTTGGACAATGATTTTTCCTCCAATGATCTTGTCTGCATCAAAGGCATGTAGGGGCTGTCCCAGGTCATGGAGGATAAAGTTGGTGATATCCACGATATTGTTGATGGGATCAAGGTCAAGGGCCTTGAGGTAGTTTTGCAGCCATTCGGGAGATGGACCAACCATGATATTGGAAATGGTAAGTCCTGCATATCGGGGACAATCCTCAACACTTGCCACTTCCACAGGGATAATCTTATTGGTGTTGTCAACTTTGAAATTATCCACTGAAGGGATACAAATCTCTTTTTTGAGCAAGGCTTTTAGGTCCCTTGCAACCCCAAGGTGGGAAGCGGCGTCAGCACGATTTGGGGTAAGACCGATTTCCAGCACATGGTCACGGACTACTTTGAAATACTCAGCAGCAGGAGTTCCATTTGGCAGATAGGTATCAAGCACCAATATTCCGGCATGGCTTTCACCGATTCCGATTTCATCTTCGGCGCAGATCATGCCTTGTGAAACTTCCCCACGGATTTTGGCTTTTTTGATTTCAAAGGATTCTCCCGAAACAGGAAAAAGTGTAGCTCCTTCTTTGGCAACAACCACTTTCTGCCCATTGGCAACATTGGGAGCGCCACAGACGATGGGTACTACGCCATCCCCAATATCGACAGTTGTAATGCTGAGTTTGTCGGCATTGGGATGACGGCCACAGGTGATGACTTCCCCTATGACAACCCCCTCAAGTCCGCCTTTGATGGATTCAAACAACTCAATCCCCTCCACTTCCAGACCGGAACTGGTCAACAAGTCAGCAATTTCTTCGGGTGATTGGTTTAAGGCAATAAAATCTTTTAATCTATTTATAGAAATTTTCATGTGTATATCATTTGCTATTTAATGGTCACATGAAATTCACAATAAATATTCATATGGTGGTTGATAAAAATTCACCATCGAATATTTATGTTCATTTCATAAAAACACAGCTAATACGCAATAAGGCACAAATTTAAGAGAATTGCCTTAGCTAAGTAGTGGATGGCTGAAAAATGTGAAACTGAATGAAGAAAAAGGAAATATAGCTTACGGATTTTCAGAAAGATTTATTTGTAAAATTTTTTATTTAAAGTTTTAGGTTATAAATTAAACCATATTTTTAACTTAAATATTTATAGTATGAAATCAACAGGCTTTATATCTTATCAGTTGCCTTATCATAAATTTATTTTACTTCTGTCGATCATAAACTTCATTCTTTGTTGTCAAAACCTTGCATCAGCCCAGGAAGCCACTGAAATTTTCACGGCCAAAAACATGGTCTTTGCGGAGTTGTTGGGAAATTCCGGATTATATGCAGTCCACTATGGCCGAATTTTGCATCAAAAAAGAAAAATGAAATTATCGGGAAGTGTGGGTTTTTCATTGGTTCCCGGTAAAGGCTTTGAACCTCATTTTCCAAATTTCTGGTCACCTGTAATCCCCGTTGAATTCTCGGCTTTTTGGGGAAAGTCACACCACCATTTGGAATTAGGGACTGGTCTTTTTGTGTTTCAATCCCGGAAATATTTATTTGACCCTGAATTTCCCCCGACAAATCTACGTGAAGTAGTCCATTGGGACACATCTGTAACCATGAGGATTGGCTATAGTTATCAAAAACCTGAAGGAGGATTTTTTTTACGGGCAGGATACACCCCTAGGATTGATTTTACGAGTATTGAATCTGCGGAAAAGCCTGTACGATTTATTCCATTCAATATGGGAGTCAGCCTAGGGAAAAGTTTTTGAGGAATTTATTGCCAATCATTACCCATTCAACCAGTTTAACAGAAAGTTTATTGATTTGGGTTACCTTATTCAATAACAAAATCCACGTCGCTAATCAATCCAACCCATCCCTAAAATCGACAAAAAGCCAGTCTTGATTCTTGGTTCTTGACTCTTGATTCTTTTGTTTCCCCTCTGCAATAGATGTCTTCCCGTACAGTTGTCGGGATCGACATGACAAGGTGAAGTCGTTTGGGTTTCTAAACCTTCCTAAATTGTGAAAGCTTGAATGTAAGTAACGTCTCGCTTCTCGGTTCTCGTATCTCGCTTCTCCAACCTCACTCCTTCTTATAATCCTTCTCCCCTGCCCTAATCGCTATCTCCATCACATTCTCCTTCGGTGGCAAAGGGCAGGCAAAATCAGGATTGTAAGCGCAATAAGGATTGTAGGCCAGATTGAAGTCTATGGTGATGCTGTTTTTGCCATCCTGTCTTAGGTTGATATAGCGGCCTCCACCGTAAGTTTCTTCACCGCTTGTACCATCAGCAAAAGCCAGGAAGAAGTTTCTCTTATCCAATTCCTTGATGGACTGAAGCAATAAGAGCCGGTGAGTTTGCCCTGCCATTTCAAATTCCGCAAAGGAATGTCTGAGGTATTTTTCAACCGTACCATCTGTCATGGGAAGTTCCATCATCTTTCGGTCTTCCACAGGAATCATTTTAGCCCTAACTTTGTATTCAGGGTCTACAGGATAAAAATCAAGTGCTTTGAAATCCTTCTTCTGCTCCTCCGTCAAGGGTGATTCGATATTGAAGCGGATAAACTTAAACTGTCTGTCCCGCTCCTTTTCGATCTTTTCGATATAAACTTCTGGATCGTCTGTTCCGGTAAGGGTATAAACTATCGCAAGGGTGATTACGGCAAGTACCCCGATAATCAAAATATTTCTTGTATTCATCATTTATAATATTCCTTCATCTGCGAAGCTAAAATAGGCAACATCGGTGATAATCACATGATCTATCACAGAGACTTCCATACATTTACCCGCATCTACAAGTTTTTTGGTCAGGTGTTTGTCATGGTCGGAAGGTTTGAGGTTTCCGGATGGATGATTGTGTACCAAAACAATCGAGCATGCCAAGCAGTCTAGGGCATGTTTGAAAATGATTTTGGGATCTGCAACAGTTCCGGTGGTCCCTCCTTTGCTGATCAGTATTTTTTTGAGGACATAATTGGCGCGGTTAAGCAACAAAATATAAAAATGCTCTATCGGTTCGTCAATCAATTCAGACCTCATCAGGTGGAATACATCCCCGGAGGAGATGATCCTCGGTCTTTTGACCAGTTCAGTGATCAGTTTCCTCCTTCTACCCAACTCAAGACCTGCCACAATACTGATTGCCTTTGCGTCACCTATGCCCTTGAATTTTTTCAGGTCATTGATGCTCATTTTGGCCAGCTCTCCCAGATCATTGTTGACTTTAGAGAGAATATGTCTGGCCAAATCCACTGCACTGAGGTATTTGGTCCCCGAACCTATGAGAATGGCTATCAATTCCGCATCTGATAAAACGGACTTGCCTTTGAGCAGAAGTTTCTCCCTAGGCCGGTCTTCTTCCGCCAATTGGGAAATCTTAATCGAAGAATAATCTTCCATAAAACAATGGGTTGGAAAGTGTTACAAATAGTCTGAACATATGATCTAACGCTTCATTATCAATAACCTAACATTTTATTATTTTCAGGACGGTAGACGGAAGACCGAAGACGGAAGCAGGCGGCAAATCATGGTCCACGGAATATCCCCAGCTACCAGGTATTTGGGAATCCCATACAATTCTCGTTTGATCTTTAAATACCGGGCACTTCCGTCTTCTGTCTTCCGTCCCGTTTGTAAAAGAATTCTGGGCTATTGGCAAGAAACTCCATTTGAAATCGACAAAGATAAAAATAAGGAATGCCCCAAAACAAAAAAAGCCCCGAACCAAAGAACGGGGCCATTTAAACGTTTAATTTCTTTTTTTAGGCAATTGCGTTGACAAACTTGGTCAATTTTGACTTTTTGTTTGCAGCATTGTTTTTATGAATGATGTTCTTTTTGGCAAGTTTATCAATCATAGAGGTAACTGTTTTCAAAAGCTCTTGCGCTTCAGCTTTGTCAGTGGAAGACTTCAACCTTTTGATGAAGGTTCTGGTAGTCTTGTGCTGATATCTGTTTCTCAAACGCTTGGCTTCGTTTGCACGGATTCTTTTTAGTGCTGATTTGTGATTTGCCATATCCTTTATTTTACTTAATTTC
>NZ_JBGSXS010000155.1:0-77896 GCF_041751335.1 Aquiflexum sp. | reverse complement strand
GTCGGTAATTTCATATTCCTTCACAAGTTCGCATATTCTTATGGTACCTGATTCCAATTCCCGGACTTTTTCGATCTTGAAAGACTCACTGAAATTACGGACACGACGCTGAGCAATGCTCATTTTAAACTGATTTCTATTGGACATCTTTCTACTGATTTAGTTAAAATTTCTGTATTTTTAACGGTCAGTGTATTTCAGGCACTATCAAGGTACAAGCGCAACCATTGGAAGGTATATCCGCTACAAATGTTTCTATAGTAAACTATTGGTAGTTGATCCTGACAACTCGGTTTTCTACAACTTTTTTCAAACCGCTGATAATCAGTTGACCTCAAAGGGAAGTAAAATAGAAGGAATTGGACGTCCAAGGGTTGAACCTTCATTTATGCCGGCTGTTATAGACGAGATGTTGCAAGTACCGGACAAAGCGAGCATTGTTACCATGTTATGGCTGGAAACTGTCCTGGGTCGCAAAGTTGGGCCATCCACCGGAACCAATGTATGGGGTGTTCTCCAAAAAGCCAAACTGATGAAGTCGGTCGGAAAATCAGGTTCCATAGTTACCTTGCTTTGTGACAGTGGAGAGCGTTATTTGGATACTTTTTACAATACCCAGTGGATTGAGTCAAATTTCGGGGAGATAGCAGATTATGAAGAACAGTTAAAAAAACTGGTTGAAGCTACTTAAACTCTAATTATGCATCGGTATGACCATCCTAAAAAGTATGGATCAATTTTTAAGGAGGTAAAACATAAGATAACCGGTGAGAAAAAACTTAGAAAATTTTCCTTAATCAATTTGTGCCCTATTTTTATACATCGTAATATTGCAATATAGTTTAATAATAAATTTCACCAGCTAAAAATTTCAATTGATATGGGTGTTACAAAATCAGATTTATTCACCGAAACGCAGAATGAACTGGCAAGTTATGCCAAAGTACTGGCGCATCCTGCCCGGATAGCTATTATCCAATACCTGTTGAGAACCAACACCTGCTGCAACACCACTCTTGTGGGAGATTTGGGTTTGGCCCAGGCCACTATCAGTCAGCACTTAAGAGAACTCAAGAGTGTAGGAATCATTCAAGGGACAGTAGAAGGGGTATCCGTCAACTATTGCATCAATCCTGAAAAGTGGCACTATATCAAAGAAATGCTATCCGAGCTATTTGATAGCTATGATCCTACCAATTGTTCAACCTGTTAAATAAAAAAATGAAAATATCAGTTTTTACAAAAATCGAAGACATTATCAATAACCTGGATGTTACATCTATTTCCGCAGAAAGAAAGTCTGTTTTACAATCCCTGATTGATTTTATACAAGGAAAAGTGGAAAAGAAAGAGGATGTTCTATTGAATTTTATCTGCACCCACAATTCCCGAAGAAGCCATCTTTCTCAGGTTTGGGCTCAAGTAATGGCTGCGCATTTTGGCATTCCTCAGGTTTTTACCTTTTCAGGAGGCACAGAAGCTACCGCTATATTTCCGAAGGTGGGGGAAACCCTTACTGCACAAGGCTTGGAAATTATGCCGCTTTCGGAAGGTAAAAATCCAGTCTATGCGATCAAATATGCTGAGAATGCGCATCCAATCATTGCTTTTTCCAAGACATATGATGATCATTTCAATCCCGCTTCTAATTTCGCTGCCATTATGACCTGCTCTCAAGCCGATGAAGGCTGTCCTTTTATCGCAGGAACTGAAAGAAGGATCCCAATCACTTATGATGATCCCAAGGCTTTTGATGGCACGCCTCAGCAAACTGAAAAATACAAAGAACGCAGTTTACAGATTGCCACAGAACTATTTTTCGTGTTTTCTAAGATCAGAAAATAATGACAACCAATAAAAAACAACTTCCTCTTTTTGAGCGCTACCTGAGTCTGTGGGTTGCACTTTGTATCGTGGCCGGAATTGGAATTGGCCAAGTGGCAGGGGACAGCATGCAGTTTTTGGCTGATGCTGAGATTTATAATGTCAACATTCCCATAGCAATCCTTATATGGTTGATGATTTACCCCATTATGCTGCAAATTGACTTCAGTAGTATCAAGGATGTGGGCAGGGCTCCGAAAGGGTTGATTCTGACTGTGGCAGTCAATTGGCTGATCAAGCCTTTTTCTATGGCCTTTTTTGCCTGGATCTTTTTTGAACACCTTTATTCTGCTTGGATAGAACCTGAGTTGGCAGGAGAGTATATAGCAGGGGCTATTTTGCTTGGCGTAGCACCATGTACAGCGATGGTGTTTGTGTGGTCATACCTTACGGATGGTGATCCTAATTACACTTTGGTGCAAGTTTCAGTAAATGACCTGATCATTTTGGTAGCATTTGTGCCCTTGGTGGGTTTATTATTGGGCATTACGGATGTGATTATTCCTTACGACACCTTGGTGGCTTCTGTCCTGATATTTGTGGTTGTGCCTTTGGTAGCCGGTGTCATTACCAACAAGCTTGTGATTAAAAAGAAGGGAGAAGATTGGTTTAAAACTGATTTCCTCCCCCGTTTGAAACCTGTGAGCATTCTGGCTTTATTGCTAACCTTGGTTTTGCTGTTTGCATTCCAAGGAACCAACATTCTGGATAATCCACTGATCATCCTGTTGATTGCAGTGCCATTGATCATCCAATCATATTTCATCTTTTTCCTGACCTGGTTTGCCGGGCAAAAGCTCAAGCTCACACATGCCATTTGTGCACCTGCGGCCATGATTGGAACCAGCAATTTCTTTGAATTGGCCGTTGCTGTAGCCATTGCGCTATTTGGCCTTCAAAGTCCCGCAGCATTGGTAACGGTAGTTGGCGTATTGGTGGAAGTACCGGTGATGCTCAGCTTGGTGGCTTTAGCCAATAAATGGAAGTATTGACCATGGGACTAATTCAATTTTGAGGCAAAAAAAAAGTAGAAAATTATAATTGTAACCAATAAAATTTATTGATATGAAAACAGTTCAATTCACCAAGACCCTTCATGAAAACCCTGCTAAAGCACTTTTCTTTGAATACCAAACCGGTCAATATGTGCGTACAGATTACCACATTACCGAAATTAAAAATGTAAATTTCGATACGGTGGATTGCGGTGGTATCCGCAATCAATGGTCAGAAGTTCACGTACAATTATGGGAAAATGAAATCCCTGAACCAGCACATGCTGTGGACTCAGGCAAAGCCATGAAAATCTTTGATGTAGTTAATCGGGTAAGGGAAACCTATCCTGATGCTGAAATCAAATTCGAATATGGCAATGCCACTTTCCCAACGGCAGTTCTTCCTGTTCACAATATCAAGGATACAGGCAATGCATTGATTGTACAACTCATCGCTGATCAGACCACTTGCAAAGCCAAGGATCGTGCTACTACTCCGGAGGAAAAAGCTGCAGCATGCTGTGGGCCATCCGTTGCAACCAAACCAAAGCTATCCATGGCATCCATTCAGGAAGCGGGTAGCTGTGCACCTGGATCGGGATGTTGTTAAAAAGATTATCCCCTTTGCACGGTTGAGGGTACAAAGGATTGGTACTTGACAATTCAAAGTCATATAGAAATTATTGCCTTCTGCGAAATGAATTGCAGAAGGCATTTTAATTTTTGGGTCATTTGGGATTAAATGTAAAATAATTCAAAAATTGTTTCAACTTCATTACCACTTTTAGGAAAAAATGACGCGTAACGATTATAACCATTAATCTATACGCCATGAAAAATTTATTCAAATTCGATTTTAAGTTGATTTTTGCACTAGTGGGTGCTCTTGCATTTTCCTGTCAGGAAACAGAGGAACCTTCAGCATTCTCTCCCGATGCCCCGGAGATCAACGACCTGATTTCTACCTTAAGCTATAATCCAAATGAGTTGCTGAATGTCCAAAATACCGGTAATTCATCAAGCTTAAGAACAAAAGTGGGAGAAAGTACCAACTCTTCAGGAGTAAGTGGAGGGACTATTGTATGTACCACGGAGAGATATAACCTGAAGAATAATTTTGAAGAAATCGCCGTACTTCGGCCTACCAACGGGATTGTTTATCCTGGATCCTTGGTCATTGGGGATAGAAGTATGATGGGAGGTCTGCCCACTCCTGTCAATTTAGACCGTGCCCCGGTTTCCATGAGGGTAGATCTTCCTGGTATGGGAGCGAAAGGAACAATCAATGTGGAAAAACCTGACAATTCCAATGTTCAGACCCAATTGGATGAGGCCTTAGACTGGTGGCATCAAAATGCCGCCCAAGAAGGATATGTCAATGCAGCCAATTCCTCTACTTCGATATCAACCTCGTATTCCTACGAACAGTTGAGTTTGGACGTAGGATTGAATGTCAGTTGGGCAGCCGGTAGCGTAGAATCCCAACTGAAATACGAAAGTACCAGAACCCAAAAAGTAGCAATGATGGTATTCAAGCAGGTCTTTTATACCGTTTCACTGGATGTGCCAAGCAAGCCTGCAGATTTTTTCGGTAGCAAAGTCTCGCTTTCCCAAGTTGAATCCGCATTTGGCCCGCAAGCTCCGCCGGCTTATGTACATTCTGTTGCTTATGGAAGAATCATTATGTTTAGGATGGTGACCACTACCATGGCATCAGATTTGGAAATTGAAGGGGCATTCAATTATGCTACTGGATTGAAAAATGCTTCAGGTGCCCTGGAAAGTAAGTATAAGAGTATCCTTAATACATCCAACATTACAAGCTTGGCCATCGGTGGAAATGCAGAGGTGGCCAGCGAAATTGTTTCTGCTACCAAATTCGGTGATCTTGAATCAATTATAAAAGGGGAAAATGCAGTTTTCAGCAAAAGCAATCCCGGGGTACCGATTGCTTATACAGTAAGGTTTTTGAAAGACAACAGTTTTGCTAAACTGGGTTATACGACCGAATACCAAATAGAATCCTGTAACCAACATCAACATCCGGCAAGAGAAATTTCAGTGATCAATAGAAATGCCGCACTTATTGGGCCCATCATAAAATTCACCATCACCTATAAGCAATTGACAGATGGGGTTACTTACAACAGAACCATTCATAGCGGGAATATTAATTTACAGAATAAAGTGACCAGAACTGTTCCGGCAGGTTCATTTGACATCAAATTGACGGTAGAAGTTCTTGATGGGTTCAGTTGGAAATTTGTCGCAGAAAGAAATTGGGACAGGCCTACCAAAGCCTGCTTTGAAACTAACTCCAGTTTAACATCTATTACTTTCAAGACCACTCCTTGTTGAAAAATATGGAGAAAAAATTGACCCTACTTTGTCAATTTAAAAGTTGATGGGAGAAACCTGCCAGGTTTAAGAGCTGTAAATGCATCAGATTTACAGTAAAAAGGATTAAAAACCTGGCAGGTTTTTAGCCCATTCCCAATGATGGCAAAGTAATAGTTAAATTAAGTGTTAACCAAATCGAGCCCTCAAAGCTCAATTATTGATTGCCAGATATGCTTTTTCCAATGAACTATTGATTTTGGAAATGGTTTCCTGCGAAACACCATCAGTGGATTGATTATTCAATAATGCCATTTCAAGGTATTCTATGGCGGTAGAATAATTCCCTAAGGCCAATGAGCACTCTCCAAGCGCTTGTTGGCATTGGGATATTAATCTATCGTCTTTTTTATCCGCTGAATTAAGAATCTTATAGGCTTCTTCGAAAGTATCAATTGCCTCCAAATGGTTTTCTTCACTGACAAATACCTTGGCAAGGTTCATCATAATTACGGCATTTCTTTTGTCATTTTCAGGAAAAAGCTTTTTGTTGACTTCGGCAGATTTGGAAAGATAGAATTTTGCTTCTTGTAAATCTCCCAAATTAAAATAGGTCATCCCCAAGCTGTTGGCCACAAATCCATAGTAATAATGATCATCTCCAAACAAAGCTGAGATCGTCGAAAATGAAGCTTTATACAAGGGTAAAGCCTCCTCAAATTTTCCCAAATTGGAATATGCTCTTGCCAGATTGGAAACACTTGCCATTGTTTCTACATGATTCATTCCCAAAATAGCCTCTCTTTGCTCCAGTGATTTTTTGATGTATGGGATTGATGCTTCATCATCACCTTTGTTTTGATAAAGACTACCAATGTGGTTATAGGATAATGCCAGTTCAAGATGCGGTTCATCAAAAAGCTCTTTTTTCATCTCCAATGAAGCCAAAAGGTATTTTTCAGCTTCATCGTAATCTTCCATTTTCCTTCTATTGCTGCCTAACATGTGAAGGTCATTGGCCAATGAAAGGTGGGGAGGCGTGAGATGCTTTTGATGAATGGCATAGATGATCCGGTTAATGGAATCTGATTCTTTATACCTTCCCAAATCATAAATAATGTTGGCAAGCCCATCCATCGCGTTGGCCAGTTTCATTTCATCTTTGGTTTTTGTGTCCAATAATTGGTTTAGGCCTTTTTTGGAATAATATTCTGCTGAATCCAATTTCCCGTAAAAAAAATAGACATCCCCTTTTAACATTTCACTTTCGGCCAAGGCAGGGTCTGGATATGTGAATAGTTCCGAATTTATTTGGTATGCCTGCTCTGCCAGAATTTTACCTTTTTCATACTGACCCAAACTGAGATAAATCGGACTGATTTTAATCAACATGGAGGCAAGGAGTTCGGGATCATTTCCCAGATTCTTTTCAAGAGATTCTACCCCTTTATTGAGTAGTTCCAATGCTGTAATGGTATCTCCGCTACTAATACTTGGGTCAGCGGCCATAAATACATCCGTTAGCAAATCAGTGATCTCTTCTGCTTTTTTGGCTTCTTTAATGGCAATATTCCGTTGTTCTTTTAACTGCAAAGTGTAAAAAATCCCCATTCCTACCAGAATCACAAGCGAAATACCAATGGCAGTCAGGATTTTTTGTTGACGCCTGAAATACTTTTTCCCCACATAAGTAAAATCTCTTTCTTTGAGGGAAATCGGATAACAATTTAAAAATGCCCGAATGTCATTGATCATCGAATCCACCGAAGAATATCGATCACCCGGATCAAGTTGCATCGCCTTCGAACAGATTTGGGATAAATCTTCCTGAAACAATTGAGTTTTTTTTAAATCCAATTTTTTAAAATCAGCTTCCAAAACAGCTTTTTTCAAATTACCAGGACTGTCAAAATAAACTTCAAAGGGATGTTTTTCTCCCAATAATTCATACAAAATTATTCCAAGAGAATAGATATCAGCACTGCTGTTTGGAACACCTTTGTCGATCTGTTCCGGGGCAGCATAAGCCAGGGTAAATCTGTTAGATTCTTCTGGGAATTCGGTTTCTTGTAAAATTTTAGAAACCCCGAAATCCAGTAGTTTAACCCTGTTTTCCTGATCGATGATGATGTTTTTTGGCTTCAGATCCAAGTGGGCAACAAATGAACGATGTGCGTATCGGATAGCTTCTGCTACCTGTAAAAACAGTTCAAGTTTTTCATTGGGGTTAAGCGCTTTGGATTTGGAATAGGTAATGATATCTTCCCCTGATATATATTCCATAGTAAAAAATGGGCGACCGTCACCGGTGAATCCGCCATCATACAACTTTGCGATATTGGGATGGCTTAAGTTTGCCAGAATTTGTCTTTCCTTTTGAAACAAGGCCTGATTTGTATTGTCCAATACAAATGCCCTCATTATTTTTATGGCCACTTTTTGATCAAATTGGCCATCCGCCCGGTTACCTAAAAAAACAGAACCCATGGCACCTTGTCCGATCAAACTGCTCAACTCAAATGGTCCGACTTTTTCACCGATAAGGTCTTCATCTGAGCTGAATTGGTCAAATAAAATACCGGCTGAATTGGTGAATATTGGGTGGGTATTTTGATCCGCAGAAAGTAATTGGATCAATAGGGGATAAATATCCGGATTTTCTGATTTGATTTTTTCCAATGTCTTATTTTTGCTTTCACCTTCCATTTCCACCAATTGGTGAAAATAGGTTTCAACTAATGCCCAACTTGAAGACAGATTTTTCATTTAGATTACACTTTTCATCTCCATACTCAGCCATGCTTTTGCCAATCTCCAATCTCTCCTGACCGTGTCAATAGAAACCTTCAGCATTTCAGAAATTTCTTCATGTTTATATCCTCCAAAAAAATGATATTCTACCACCCGACTTTGACGGGGGTTGATTTGCTTCAATCTTTTTAAAGACTCATCCAATTCAAGTACTTGTTCAGGAGTTGTCAACACCACATTTCCCAATGCTCCTTGGGTAAGCTGAATAAAATTCCCACCGCGTTTTACACGATGTTTCTGTCTGGCATAATCTACAAGATACCTTCTCATCACAATTGCAGCAATTGCCATAAACTGGCCTTTGTTTACAAACTGGTTCTTTTGTCGGTCCATTTTTAAAAATACTTCATGGACCAAGGCGGATGTATCAAGGGTAAATGCCTGTTGTTCATATCTCAACTTATTGGATGCGAGACTGCTTAATTCCTGGTAACAGTTTTGAAATTGGGACCTTAGGATACTGAATTTTTGAGGAAATCCGGATCCTGAAGTTGTAACTATGGAATTGATATCTTTCACAACATTTTTTTTTAATATTGAAAGAATAGTTTTAAAAATAGTGATAAAATATATAATACACTAACTAACAATTGATTATCCTTGGTAGGAATTAGCTACAATGAAACATTGCAATGAGCATATCAAGTTTAAGACAAAAACTGTGTTATATAATTCGTGCTTGTCAAAAGCTGTCTTGCCAATGTGAGTGTCTCCACTCACATTCCTGAATCAATGCTTAACCCAAAAACTGCTTTAGATAATTCCTGGTGGTTAAAAACCTAAGTGAGTGTCTCCACTCACATCCCTGAATCAATATGCTGATCCCAAAAACTGCCTCAGATAATTCCTGCTGGTCAAAATAGCCTTGAATTTATCTTCTTCCTTTTTTTCATAGGCCTTATCTTCCACTTCTATACACACCGGACCTCTATAGCCCACAGAAGTCAAAGCAGAAAAGAAATCCCCCCAATTCACATCCCCCAATCCGGGCAATTTTGGTGAATGGTATTCCAATGGATGCGCCATGGTTCCTACATGGTTAAGTTTATTGCGATACACCTTGGCATCTTTGAGGTGGATGTGGAAAAGTTTGTCTTTGTAATCGTAGATGGGTTGAATCTCGTCCATCTGCTGCCAAACCAAATGGGAGGGATCGTAATTCAAGCCAAAATTATCTGAAGGAATTATGGAAAACATCTCATCCCAAATGGCAGGTGTATGGGCAAGGTTTTTTCCACTTGGCCATTCATCAGCTGTAAAGTACATTGGGCAGTTTTCAATGGCGATTTTGACGTTATGATCTTCGGCAAACTTGATGATGGCAGGCCATTTTTTGGCAAAGGTTTTTAGGTTTTCGGAAATGCTTTTAGTATGGTCAGCACCGATAAATGTGTTGACAATGCCAAGCCCCAACTTGCCTGCTGATTGGATGACCTTTTTGATATGGGCAAAATAGTAGTTGCCTTTTTCCTGATCAGCATCCAAAGGATTGGGGTAATACCCAAGTCCTGAGATAGAAATGCCTGTGTTTCCGACATATTTCTGGATATAAGCAATCTTAGCTTCATCCAAGTTATCCACATCAATATGCGTGATGCCTGCATACCTTCTTTCAGCTTTGCCTTTTGGCCAACACATGATTTCCACACATTCAAATTGGTTGGCAGCAGCAAAGTCAATGACTTCTTCAAAAGAATTTTCGGCAAGAATGGCACTTACAAATCCAAGGTTAAGCATAGGGGATGTATTTAAGTTGATATTTAATGAGCCGCAGATTTCACAGATGTACACAGATTTTTTTCTGCGAAAATATGTATTAAATGAGTTTCTTCTAAAGTAATACTGACTAGATACAGTTCCAAAGATTCGTAGAATAAATCTGCGACCATCAGCCCAATCAGCGTCATCCGCGTTCCTTTCTGCGTTCCATCCACGATTCCAGATATTGGCTTAATTCGCTTAAATCAGGACTCTTTCCATTCTGAATATAGGCTCCTGAACAGCCCATACCCAGTAAAAGCCTCTCCTTCATTTCCAAATCCAATAAACATCCTAAAACATAACCTGCATTGAAATTGTCTCCTCCTCCGGTGAGGATATTGGGTTCTTCAACCAATTTGCCTGCCACTTCAACCACGCCTTTTTGAGTAATGGCAAAACTTCTATTGACAGGATGAATCAGCAAACATGCAATAGTCAAGTTGTCAAATATGGCTTTGCCTTTTTCTTCAGTGGAAGATTCCTTTTTGCCTGGATATTCCAAAGCTTCAAAGACGAGATTTGTTTCGTTTTCATTTAGACCAAGGGTCACTTCTCCAAATTCACTATATCTGGAAATGATCTGAAGGGCTTCTCTGATCTCTTCATTTGATTTTCTGGAAGGATCGCACAAGTCGAAAAAGAATTTCTTGCCGATAGATCCATTTGGTTTTACAATTTCTTCCAAAAGCCCTTGCCAAATATTGGAAGCATGAGGAAGATTTACCCAATCCACGGCAGCAACCAAATGGCTGCCAAGATAAATTTTCTTAAGCTCATCCAGACCTATTCGTTCTTTGATTTTTTTCCAATTAAAATCATCAAAAGACCCACAATCAGAAAATATCAACTTGCCATCTTGAAACTCAAATGCATCTGACTGTCCGGGATTCTCCAAACTGTGTACTTGAATATTAGGGTTCAAATCCTCGAAAACTGGTAGAATCTTCGGAAAACCCAAAGTACCCAAACAATGAACTTGAAAACCGAGTGCTCCCATGGCTTGGGACATGATGGGTGAATTACCGCCGATTTTGATTTCTTTGAGGGACAATTCCACTTGTCCGCTTTTACCGGAAAGGCCTTTGATATGGTCGGCAAAACCTGAAATATCCTTGAAAAGTTGCTTTTCTGTCCCTGACTTTTTGTGGATAACACCATACAAGCTGTCCACATACCCATCGAATCCTATCATAATGGATTGGTCAAGTTTTTGGGTTTTTAGTTTTTGGGCCAATTTTCCTAAGCGATCATTTGAACTTTTGGAAGCCATAAAAATATCGGTTAATAGCCCTCACTTTCTTTGAAATCAGGTATACCACCTGTTTCTCCACTATATTTATTTTTTGCATCTTCTAAAATCGTAGCAGTGGCAGTTGCCCCGATTCTAGTCACTCCCCAGGATTTTACTTTAAGCAAATCCTCCAAAGTCCGGACTCCACCGGCAGCTTTAATCTGTACTTCAGGAGCGCTGTGTTTCCGCATCAATTTCAAGTCATGTTCGGTAGCCCCTTCGTAGCTGTATTTGCCATCGCTGCCTTTGTTAAAACCATAACCTGTGGAGGTCTTGACAAATTCAACTTTAGCCGCACTGCAGATTTCACAGAGTTTAATTTTGTATTTGTCTTCGGGTAGATAATCATTTTCAAAAATCACTTTTAATGCAGCTTTGTGTTTTTTGGTTACCGCTACAATTGCTTCAATTTCCTGACTCACATAATCCCAATCTTCCTGTAAAACTTTCCCAATATTGACAACCATATCGATTTCCACAGCACCCTCTTGACAGGCCTTTTCGGTCTCGTATACTTTTACATCCGTACTGCTGTTACCATGTGGAAATCCAATCACGGTACATACCATGACATTTGAACCTTCCAACCACTTCACAGCATCCTTGACCGCATAAGGTTTGATGCAAACTGATGCTGCATCGTAATGCCTGGCCAATTCACATCCTTCTTTCAAATCCTTGTCTGTCATCGTTGGATGCAGGAGACTATGATCAATCATTTTGGCGAGTTCTCTGACTTCTTTAAGCATAATATTTTTCTTTAAGTGTAGATTTTCTATTGAAAATAACTTCCTATGGCATATGATTCTGTATTGAAAAACAAGGAGCTGTAAACAAAAAGGTCTTTTCTGGAAGTCCCGTATTTTCTGTAAGCATGGAGAATGGGTTCGCCCAATCCTGTTTTCAAATAAGCAGCCAATCCAGCGTCAGCCTTGATTGCTCTTACTTCTTGATCCATTGACATTATTTCGATATCATAGTTCAAAGCAAGGGTAGCAAATAGAGAATCACTGACAAGTTTTGTTTCTGTGAATTTTGGAAGATCCGTATTTGGTATATAGGTATATTCCAACATAATAGGTGACTGATTTATAAACCTAAGCCGATGAAGGAAAATACAGTCGGCTTCCAATTCGGCTTCTGATAACGGATAAAAAAAGTCATACGACCAATTTTGCAGAACAGGTCCTTCCAAAATCTGATTGTTGACTTTGTCGTCTGTATGGCTGATCACCTCAGAAAAACCTTTGAATGACAAAAGCCCCAAACGCTTTTTCTTAAGATTAACAATGCTGCCTTTGCCCTTTCTTTTGATGATATAGCCATCATCTTCCATTTTTTGAAGCGCCTGTCTGACGGTGGTCCTAGTCATGTCATGTTCAGATGACAACACATTTTCAGATGGAAGTAAATCCCCTTCCTTATAAACGCCTTTGATGATCTGTGATTTGAGCAGATGTTGTAATTCCTTATATTTGAAGGTTTCCATTACCAAAAATAAGAATCCCAACCTGTATATACAAGTTGGGATTCATTGAATATTATAATTTATGCAGTCAACACCGAACCCCTATTCTACATCTAAAAGCGAAACACTAGTAAGAAAAGCTTGTCCCAATTCAACTTTTTTCAAGTATATTGGTATATACTTTTGGTAATACGGACAGTAACATGAAAACACTTTCACTAAAATTGGATGAAGGGATCTTCGAGGAGACCGAAAAGATTGTGTCGGAAAATGGGATTCCGCGAAATAGGTATATCAATGAGGCTTTAAGGTTTTACAACCGAGTCCAAAAACGCAAAAAACTTGGGAAGGACTCTGCAGTCGCATCCAAGATGGTCAAAAACTCTTCGATGTTGGTCAATAAGGAAATGGATGAGTTGATCGATGAAGGCGCAATTTGACATTTGGCTTGCCAACCTAAATCCTTCAAAAGGGACGGAACCTGGAAAAATCCGACCTGTTGTGATCATCCAAACAGATCTACTGAACAAGGTCGGGCATCCCTCCAAGCTCGCCTGCCCCATCACAAGTCAGCTTTCGGAAGAGAAGAATGTGTTGCGGGTGAAACTCGATACCATCGGAACAGGACTGGAACAGGATTCGGAAGTATTAATCGACCAAATCCGGGCCTTGGATAATGAACGGTTGCTACAACGTCTTGGCAAAATCGGAGCAGATCAATCGGCAGAACTCCTATGGAAGCTGAAGGCGATTCTGGATATTTAGCTGATCATTGGGATGAATTAGTAAAATATCACCGTCTTGTTTCCATAAGCCAGGACTTTTCTTTCCAGATGGTATTTGATGGCTTTTGATAGAACTACTTTTTCCACATCCTGACCAATTTGGACCAGATCGGAAGGCAGGTTATGGTGCCTGACTCTTGCGATATCCTGCTCAATGATAGGTCCTGCATCCAATTCTTCAGTGACGTAGTGGGCAGTGGCCCCTATGATTTTGACACCTCTTTCATAGGCCGCATGATAGGGCTTGGCCCCCACAAAGGCGGGAAGGAAAGAGTGATGGATATTGATGATTTTGTTTGGATAATTACGGATAAAATCGCCACTGAGAATCTGCATATACCTGGCCAATACCACAAAATCAACCCTGAATTCATTGAGCAGTTCCAATTGTCTTTCTTCAACCAGATCTTTATTGGACTTGTCCATTGGAAGGTAATAAAAAGGGATTCCAAAAGCCTCCACTACTTTTTTATGGTCAGGGTGATTAGAGATTATCAAGGGGATTTCGGCTTCAAACTGTTCTGAATAGAACTTGCTCAAAATATCGATCAGGCAATGCGACAACTTGGAAACCATGATCGCCATTCTTGGTTTTCTGAAATTGAAATAAAGTTCGAATTCCATTTCAAAGATTTTAGCCACCTTGGCTTCAAAAATGGGTTCTATTTCTTCCTTCTTAAGCGCAAAGCTTTCAAGTTCCCAGGCAGCCCTCATAAAAAACATCCCAATTTCCTCATCAACGTGCTGGTCAATTTCCAAAATATTGCCATGATAAGAAAATAAGAATTCCGATACAGCTGCCACAATACCTTTTTGATCCTTGCAACGGATCATCAAAATTGCTTTTTTCATTTTTTAAAAATATTAGGTTAACAATGCTTCAATGTCTTCTTTGTCCAAGGTCTTCATAAAGCTTTCTTCCGTACTGATAAGTTCTCCGGCCAAAGCCATTTTTCTTTGCTGAAGTGCCATGATTTTTTCTTCAACGGTATCCTTGGTGATGAATTTATAAATGATGACTTTATTTTCCTGACCGATACGGTGGGCCCTGTCAATCGCTTGGGCTTCCACGGCAGGGTTCCACCATGGGTCCAACAAAAAGACATATTCTGCTTTAGTCAGGTTTAATCCGACTCCCCCCGCCTTGAGAGAAATTAAGAAAATTTTCACATCTTCATTTTCCTGAAAAATGGTAACCTGTTTTTGTCTGTCTTTGGTGGTTCCGTCAAGATAGGCATATTGCATGTTTTCCTGGTCAAGATAATCTTTGACAATGGCCAAATGCCGAACAAATTGACTGAAGACCAATACCTTGTGACCTTCACTTGCAGTGGCGTGCAACATGTGGATAACATCCTCCAACTTACCGGAATCTCCTTTATATTCCTTATCAGTCAACTTGGGATGATTGGCTATCTGTCGCAACTGGGTAAGGCCTCTTAACAGCATAAACTGCTGATTTTTCATCCCTGGTACACCAAACTCTGTAACTATTTTTTCACGATAATAACCTTTGACCTCCTCATAAGCTTTTTCTTGCGCTGAGGTCATGGTTGAGTATTTGATATTGACGACTTTTTCAGGAAGATCAGTTGCCACTTGGGATTTTAATCTTCTTAGAATAAAAGGTTTGATCATGGCATTCAGCTTAATGGCTTTGTCCATGTCATTCTTTTTTTCTATTGGCAGCAAAAACTGTTTTTTAAACATGTTCTGATTACCCAACAATCCCCGGTTAATGAAATTCATCTGTGACCACAAATCCATGGTGCCATTTTCAACAGGAGTTCCTGTCAAAATCAAGCGATGACGGCAATTGAGCTCATTCACGGCTTTTGCAATGATACTTCCCGGGTTTTTGATGGCCTGAGATTCATCCAAAATGATGTAATTGAAATAAAAATCTTTTAAGATATCCACATCCATTCTGGTTATCCCATAAGAACTCAAAACAAGATCGTATTTCGCAAACTGTGAATTATCTTTAACTCTTTGTGTGCCTGTGTAGGTCAGGATTTTAAGTTTTGGAGTGAATTTTTTGGCCTCTAGTTCCCAGTTATAAATAAGGGAAGTGGGCATGACCAAAAGTGAGGTGGCATCCGGATTTGTCTCTTTTTCATGGGCCAAAAGCGCCAAGGTCTGAACGGTTTTCCCCAATCCCATATCATCAGCGAGACAGCCGCCAAAACGATACTCACTTAAAAATCTCAACCAATTATAACCTGCTTTTTGGTAAGGGCGAAGGGTTCCTTTAAAGGTAACTGGTAGTTCATAATCTTCAATACTTGAAAAATCTCTTAGCTTTTCCAGTTTTCTGCTAAGCGTCAGTTGGACCAAATTACCGCTTTGAAGTTCTTGGGCCAATGCAATATGGTGCTTTTTAAGTACTAAGGCATGTTCTTCATTTTCTTTTTCCTGATCTTCCAAAAAGGCAAAAATCTCAGAGTAATTTACAAACCAGGAATCCGGGATTACAGCGATTTCACCGTTGGGCAATTCAAATTCTGTTTTGCCCAAAAGCAACATTTTTCTGATTTTTTGGAAAGGGATCTTAAAAGGTCCAAACTGAATGATTGCATTTACATCAAACCAGTCAATGTTTTCCTTAACATCCACCGATATATGTGCACGACCGATAAAATATCGTTTGCCTTTCATATTGGTACCCTGTTGTATTCGGATACCCATGTTTTCGAGTGATTCTTTATGGGTATTGATCCAACCAAAAGCTTTGGATTTAGCTAAAGAATACCTAGAAGTTTTTACAGGTAATCCCAATTCCTTTAGGTAATCTCCATAAGATTTTTCCTTTTCAAGGTCACGAATTACTTTGTGAAAAATATAATCGTCTCCAAGTTGTTCAAGCTCTACATTATTATTTGTTTTCTCCTCCGCCCTAAAAGCATATTCCCCGTATTGGAACTGAAGATCGAATACGATTTTATCTTCTTCCTCTTCATTTTCAAGGTTATTACCAAAAAGATCTTCTTTGGGATTTGAGGGCAGGTCACTGAGGCTAAGTACTGGATTTGGTTTCGATCTTTCCACTTTGATATCAAAGCCTTTGGCATAAACATCAAACGAAGATACCAATTGGGTCACAAATTTTTCGTAGTACTGTTTTTCAACTTTCCGTGGTATAACAATGAATTTTTTGCTCAAAAATGGCTTAAGCTTCTTCCCATCGACTCCTTTTTCAAAACTGTACAATTGATAATTCACAACAAGCCATGCAGGTTCGTGGCAGATCAAAAAACCGTTTCTGTACTGCCATTCTAAGCGTTCTCCCTGATATTTAATGGTAGGGAAATAATGGGTATTGTCTTCATTTCTTCTGAAATGAAATAGGACGGAAGCTTTTTCAGGCATGATTTCAATTTCCCTCCAAATAGGGTTTCCATCATTTCCCATTTCAAAAAACCGCTTTCCACTCATTTTATCCAGGATCTTTGCGCGCAGAGTCTCCAGTTTCAATTCTATTAACTGTTGGAATTCTTTGTTTCCTGTATTTTCGTCATAGATTTTCCTGAGGTATTCCTTAGGTTTGAGTTTTTTGATATTGAACCGTTTGACCACAGACTCTTGCTGCATTTCATCCATCCAGCGAATCAGTTGAAAATCGGTCTCATCCAGTCCAGAGGAGAATTCAGGGGCGTTGACATGAGAAATATTTTGATGGGCATAGGACAGCCTTCCCTTTTCATCCAACTGCACCACAAAGGACTCAAAAAGCAATCCCAAGAATTCATGGCTGAATAAAGAATAGATAATCTCAAATGGCTGTTCTGCTGATACTTTCATACGGACAATTTGATGCCAAACGGAGCGAATCCGTCAACCAAACACATTTTTGCTAAATAAAACAGTTCGAAAATTAAGGAATTAAATCTGATTCTGAAAGTGGAAATATTTAATAGG
Source organism: Aquiflexum sp. (assembly GCF_041751335.1). Classification (GTDB taxonomy): domain Bacteria; phylum Bacteroidota; class Bacteroidia; order Cytophagales; family Cyclobacteriaceae; genus Aquiflexum. The sequence goes on along the minus strand of NZ_JBGSXS010000155.1, from coordinate 60,646 downwards.
TGACTCTTATCACTTATTTTAAACAAACAATAGGGTAGTTTTGAGTTGTTGTTTAATTTTTAAGTATTAAAAACCATTCATTAAATATAATGACTAGCTTTGGACTAGAAATTGATTAGATGATTATCAAATCCATAAATCGTTTAAAATTTAGCAATAAGAAAAGTTTTGCGACTGCCACTTTAATGCTATGCTTATTTTTTTCTTTTCTCTCCATCCAAAATATTAGTGCTGAGCCAATTTATGATTCTGGTTTAATAGGATCAGAAATTTCGTCAACTGATTTTGATTTTGAAAATAACGTAAGTTCTAAAGTTTTTTTTATAGAAATAGAAGAGAATGAAGAAGATACAAAAAAAGATATCAAACAGTATTCAGATTTAAATCAATCTGGATTCCGATCACACATTTATTCACTCAACCTATTATTACAGGCTGACGGATCATCTTTCAATAATGAAGTTGTTTTTTCAAATTATTCCGAGCTTTACATACTTTTTCATTGCCTTAGAATCCACTTGAAATAAAATTTTTAGAATCGTACAAGATTCATAGGGTATTACCCTGCATTTTCCAAACACCTATTTTACACTACTAATTTGTTCTATTTATGGCAACAACCTTGCCTGAAGAACTCAATCATGTCATCCATGAATTGGGTCACTACTTGCCTGCGCAAGCCCCTTTAAAGGACTTTGTGCATCACAATACCCTGCATGCCTTTCAGCATCTTCCATTTCACGAGGCGCTACAGACCGCAGCAGAAAACTTTGGCTACAAGACTTATCTTTCTGTGGAATCCTTTCGGGATTTGTATGCCAAGAACAAAATAAATGAAGACATCCTTGACCGTGTAATTCTTTCCCACAAGGGCCAAGAAGAATCGGCAAAATGGAAAGATGTCATGCTCCACAAAAACTGTAAAAACCAACCTGAAGCCATTATAGGCAGGTTGAGAAATGTATGGAAGAGCCACCACCATGTCAATCTCGATAAGGAAACACATACCACTCTTTTCAGGATGTTGGGAAGCTATCTTGACCAGGGTATTGCCATCTGGAAATTCCCGGTACCTTCCAAGGGTTTTCTGGCCGCCATCCGAAACCTCGAATCCAATAGTTTTGCCAATCTCTTCAAAACTGAAAGGACCAAAAACCTGCTTCTTGACCCCAAAACCAAATTGGAAGACCTTCTTGAAATTTTGGTGGGAAGCAAGGGCTATTTCAGGCAATATCTTTTTGACCAGCAATTTGCCCATCCAGGATGGTCAGGTATGGTGGCGGTGTTGGAGCATCAGCCAATGAGTTTGTTGGACAAAAAAGCCATCAGCCTCCATGACTTGATTTTTGTTGAATGCCTGCTGGAGATTGATGCACTTGACAAGAGATTGGGGGCTAAATGGGATCCTATAGTCAAACATATGCCAGGAGACCTCTTACCTGTTTTGACTAAAGTTGATGGAAAAGAATACTACGAAGTCCTCAAAATGTGGCAGGAAGCTTTCGAATGGACCTATTTTGACCAAGTCATCAGAGGACTTCAACTCAGCCATGAGGAGGATTTCAAGAAGGAAGCCACTTCCTTTCAGGCGCTTTTTTGTATAGATGACAGGTGCTGTTCGGTCAGAAGGTATATCGAGCGGTTTGCGCCGGATAGCCAGACCTTCGGCACGGCGGGATTTTTCAACATCCCTTTTTTCTTCCAGCCGGAGCATGGCAAGTTTATGACCAAAGTATGTCCTGCGCCAGTTACGCCTGTACATGTTATCCGGGAATCTGAGGCCAAACTTAGACATGAAAAAGACTCCCATTTCAGCAAACATTCGAAAGGAATATTTGGAGGATGGGCGATTTCCCAGACTATGGGATTTTGGTCTGCAGTAAACATGGCCAAAAATATCTTCCATCCCGGCCCTACACCTGCTATGGTTTCTTCTTTCAGCCATATGGATCCAAAGGGGAAACTGAGTATAGAATGTAAAACCCCCGAACATAAATATCATGGGCTTCAGGTGGGTTTTACGCTGGAAGAAATGACCAATAGTCTGGAAGGATTGCTCAAAGGCATCGGGCTTGTCAAGGACTTTGCTCCTTTGGTATACATTTTTGGACACGGAGCCAGCTCGGTAAACAATACCCACTATGCAGGCTATGACTGTGGTGCTTGTAGCGGACGATCCGGTTCGGTCAATGCCCGCGTTGGAGCCTATTTTGGAAATCATCCGGAAGTCAGAAAGGCGTTGGAAGAAAGGGGGATAGTCATCCCTGCCAATACCCAATTTGTGGGAGGCTTGCATGACACGACAAGGGATGAGATGGAGTTTTATGACCTCGATGTCTTGACAAAAGAGAACATGCTCCGTCACCAGAGTAATCTACAGACTTTTGAAATCGCTTTGGATTACAACGCCAAAGAAAGGTCAAGGAGATTCGATACCGTAGACTCCACACAGGAAGCCGCCAAAGTTCACGAGAAAGTCAAGCTCAGAGCATTGTCGCTTTTCGAACCAAGGCCTGAATGGAACCATGCGACCAATGCGCTTTGTGTGATCGGGAAAAGAGAATCCAACAAGCACCTGTTTTTGGATAAAAGAGCCTTTCTCAATTCCTATGATTACAGCATCGATCCGGAAGGAAAATACCTTCTGAACATCGTCAAAGCAGTAGCTCCTGTCTGCGGTGGCATCAACTTGGAGTATTATTTCTCTAGGGTAGACAATCAACGGCTTGGGGCAGGAAGTAAACTTCCCCATAATGTCATGGGCTTGATTGGAGTTGCAAACGGTATTGACGGTGACCTGAGACCCGGATTACCAAGTCAGATGATCACCATCCATGATCCACTCCGGATTCTGATCACAGTGGAGCATTTTCCCGAAACAGTCCTCAAGACCATCAAAACTCATGACGCAACCTACGAGTGGTTTGCCAATGATTGGGTGAGATTGGTCGCTATCCATCCTGAAACCAAGGAGGCCTTCCTGTTTAAGGGCAGGGAATTTATCCCTTACCTGCCTTTGACAAAGAAGATAGAAAAGATTCAAAACCTGGATGAGTTGTTGGTTTCAACCTCCGAAAATATACCTGTCTATTTGTTGAGCTAACCATGGAGAACCAAATCATCATCAGCAGCTTTGTGGTCATTCCTTTCATAGGATTCTTACTATCCTTGTTGATACCTGAAAAAAATGAGGCCGGTCTAGCCAGATTGGCATTCTTTACTATCAGCCTACAGCTAGCTTCCGCTGTGGGGTATATCGGATATTGGCTGATTATACTTAATGGCCGACCGGTAAATATCCCAGAATTCATACTGTACAAGCATCATGATTATGAGTTTCTGATTGACTTTTATTTTGATAAAGTCACTGCAGTATATCTCTTTGTAGGTGTATTTGTCACCTTCCTCATTACCCAGTACAGCAAGTATTACCTGCACTTGGAGGAGGGCTATAAGCGGTTCTTCAATTCCATCCTTTTCTTCTATCTCGCTTATAGCCTGACTGTACTGGCAGGAAATTTCGAGACTTTATTTATCGGATGGGAGATGTTGGGAATATCTTCATTCTTGTTGATTGCCTTTTACCGCAACAGGTACCTGCCGGTAAGGAATGCCGTGAAAGTATTTTCCATCTATAGAATCGGAGACATTGGGATTATCCTGGCTATGTGGGCAAGCCACCACCTTTGGCATGAAAACATCACCTTCCTGAAGCTCAACAATGAACAACTTGTAATCGAGCACCTCTCCCAACATGGAGGCATCGGCTTATTTATCTCGCTGGGTATTTTGGTAGCTGCGGCGGCGAAATCCGCCCAGCTGCCATTTTCTTCTTGGCTTCCACGTGCCATGGAAGGTCCCACGCCTTCGAGTGCGATCTTCTATGGATCGCTTTCTGTACATTTTGGGGTCTTCTTATTGCTTAGGACATTCCCTTTTTGGGAGCATCAGATTACTGCGAGGGTATTGATCGGATTGCTCGGTTTGGCAACCACTTTGGTGGCCTATCCCATTGCCCGTGTCCAGTCTTCGATTAAGTCTCAGATTGCCTATGCTTCCATAGCGCAGATTGGAATCATGTTTATCGAGGTTGCTTTGGGTCTACAGATCTTAGCCCTGATCCATTTTGCAGGAAATGCCTTCTTAAGAACCTATCAGCTTTTGGTATCACCTTCGGTAGTGAGTTATATGATCCGGGATCAGTTTTACCATTTCAAGCCCAAGGAAATCACTGTAGAAGATACTTTCCCAAAACGTCTTGAATACAGCCTATACATCCTTTCACTCAAAGAATGGAATCTAGATGCCTTTATGAACAAATGGGTTTTCTCTCCTATCAAAAAAATCGGTCATAAACTGGATTTTCTTACACCAAAGAATCTCTTGCTTTATTTCCTGCCTATGTATGGTGTGGGAATGTACCTCTATTTCCATCAGGAATACTTGCCCAAAGGAATTCAGGAATTCATTCCCGGCAGTTTCGCCTTCATCGGGATGATGATGGTATTCAAGGCATTTTCGGAGCGAAACTATCCAAGGCTGGCATGGATGCTTGTCATGGCCAACCATTTCTGGATTGCGCTTGCCGTATCTTTCAATGAGACCTTTGACTACAATCAGACACTGATTTACCTCAGCGGGGTTACTGCTTTTGGAATTCTTGGGTATGTGATCTTGGAATTCTTAAGGAAAAAAGAGCCGGAGTATTTTGATTTGAATCAATATTATGGTCATGTCTATGAATACCGGATTCAGGCATTGGTATTTCTGATTGCCACCTTGGGACTGATGGCTTTCCCGATATCGCCTACATTCATCGGAGTGGATTTGATATTCAGCCATATCCATGAAGACCAATACCTGCTCGCCTTCTTCGACTCCGCTAGTTTCATTATAGGAGGCATAGCCCTTATCCGGATTTATTCCCGCCTATTCCTAGGCCCACACATAAAAAATTACCACGAAAAAGCACTCAAATCTTCTTAAGGCACTATCATGAAAACGCATAAATTTCAAACACCTCTGACCGGCATCGCAGGTCTCAAACAGAACTGGAGAGCAGACCTGACTTCTGGATTTCTAGTATTTCTCATTGCTTTGCCACTTTGTCTCGGTATCTCCATGGCTTCCGGATTCCCTCCTGTGGCTGGTATATTCACCGCGATCATCGGTGGCCTTGTTGTGACCTTTCTTGGAGGTTCACAATTGACGATCAAAGGTCCCGCAGCAGGCCTTATCATCATTGCCATAGGTGCTGTCACTGAACTCGGTCAGGGCGACGCGATGCTGGGATACAAACTTACGCTAGCAGTAGTAGTTGCAGCCGGGATTTTGCAGATCATATTTGGATGGATCAAATCCGGGGTTTTGGCAGATTTTTTCCCTTCTGCAGCAGTTCACGGAATGTTGGCTGCGATCGGAATCATCATTATCGCCAAGCAATTATTTACCATGATCGGCGTCAGGCCCGAAGCAAGTGAAACTTTAGAGCTATTTGCAGAACTTCCGCATGCCTTCAGCGAACTCAATCCTGAAATCGCTTTGATCGGATTTATAAGTCTGCTGATTTTATTTCTTTTCCCTTTTTTCAAAAACAAGTATATCAGAATGATACCCGCCCCACTACTGGTTATCTTGATTGCCATTCCAATCGGAAGGTATTTTGACTTGGAGCATGAACACAGCTACCTGTTTTTGGATGGACATGAATATACCATCGGGCCAAAATTTTTGGTAACATTGCCGGACAATTTGCTTTCAGCCGTCACCTTCCCTGATTTCTCTCAGGTGTTTTCAATGACATCGATCAAATATATCATCATGTTTGCCTTGGTGGGCAGTTTGGAGTCTTTATTGAGTTCCAAAGCCATCGATGGAATAGATCCATTCAAGAGGAAATCCAATATGAACAAAGACCTGATGGGAGTTGGGATAGGAAATACCCTGGCAGGATTTATCGGTGGTCTACCAATGATATCAGAAATCGTTCGAAGCTCTGCTAATATCAATAATGGAGGCAAAACAGCCTGGTCAAATTTCTTCCATGGAATGTTCCTGTTGATCTTCGTGGCCTTCTTTCCGATGCTTATCCATCAGATTCCTTTGGCTGCATTGGCTGCTATGCTTGTTTTCACGGGTTATAGGTTGGCTTCTCCCCAATCATTCTACCATACATACAAAATCGGTAAAGAACAACTCGCCATTTTCCTTATTACCATCATCTTTACTTTGGCCACAGATCTTCTGATCGGTATCGGAGTAGGTATCCTTACCAAATTTATCATCCACCTGGTCAATGGACTTCCGCTTAAATACATTTTCAAACCCTTGTTTACAGTTAGTAAAAAAGAAGAAGAATATACTGTTGATGTATTCCATTCTGCTGTATTCAGCAATTATATCAAGCTGAAAAAATCCTTGGATGCACTCCCAAGAGAAAAAACCATCCGCGTTGATTTTAGCAATGCAAATTTGGTTGACCACACTGTATTGGAAAATCTGAACCATTACCAACATGACTATGAACATAACGGAGGCCATTTTATCCTCTGTGGGATGGACCACCTCAAGAAGAATTCAGACCACCATCTGTCTGGCAGAAAACTTAAATCAAGGAAAAAACATGACGCAGTCATTCATTGATCTCATTTATGGCAAAAAGAATCAACCATAATTTACAAGATCCTTTCAAAGGGATGATTTAAATTGTCCAATAAAAAAAAGGGTGCAGATTCCTGTCCACACCCTTTTTTTTAACACTTGTTGGTTTCAGAATCTTTATTGACCTTGACCCAAAGAGAAACCTTGGACGCCGTCAAAGAAATAAAGGTTTTCTGTTTTGATTACATCAATATCAAGTTGGGAAGCCTTTGTCAGCAGCTCAATGATATCTGCTTTGGAAATAGTCCCTCCTTGAGTCGGTTTGAATCTACATCTCCAATGGTCTGTGCAGAATGTTTCTTCAAATCCCTCAGGCCAAACTTTTATCCCCCTGTTTGTAATCATGGAGAGTTTGATGTCGGAAAAATTCATTTTCTGGACAATCTCTGCAATTTCTTCTGCACTTGTTCCATTCCAATGGACAAAAACATCAACGCCTACCAGTTCCTTTTTGGCAGGTTGCTTTTTCTTGTACTTTGGCAAGACCATAGGAATGTTTTTGTCATAGTGGACAGCCGGAAATACCTGTGGTTTTTGACCCAATCTGGCTATCACTGCCGCAGCAAATTCCTTTGTTCCTACTTTCTCTTTGCTTACTCCTTCTTTAAAAACATCATAGGTATGGATTCCATCCTCTATGGTTTTGAGCCAAGCGTTTTGTACTTTCTCTGCTACATCTGACTGCCCAATGTGGTTTAGCATCATGATTGCCCCTTGCAGAAGTCCTGAAGGATTTGCGAGGTTTTGGCCTGCCCTGCGGGGTGCCGAACCATGAATCGCCTCAAACATGGCGCACTCTTCTCCGATATTTGCCGATCCCGCAAGACCTACAGATCCTGCAATCTGTGCTGCTACATCAGATAATACATCTCCATAGAGGTTGGGCATGACCAATACGTCAAAAGCTTCCGGACTATCAGCCAACTTGGCCGCTCCGATATCTATGATCCAATGTTCGTTTTCTATTTCAGGATATTCTTTTGCGATCTCATCAAAAACTTTATGAAAAAGTCCATCCGTTTGCTTCATGATATTGTCTTTGGTAAAGCAGGTTACTTTTTTTCTGTTCTGCTGCCGGGCATATTCAAAGGCATACCTGACAATTTTTTCACAACCCGGACGGCTGATGAGTTTGAGGCACTGTATTACCTCATCTGTCTGCTGATGCTCGATGCCAGCATACAGGTCTTCTTCATTTTCCCTGACAATCACTACATCCATGACAGGATGCTTGGTCGACACAAAAGGATGTAAACTTCTGCAAGGTCTTACATTGGAATACAGTCCCAAAAATTTTCTGGTCGTCACATTCAAACTTTTGTATCCGCCACCTTGGGGGGTGGTAATCGGAGCCTTCAAAAAAATCTTGTTTCTCCTGATGATATCCCATGAGGAATTTGCGATTCCCGAGGTATTGCCCGACAGGTAAACTTTCTCCCCTACTTCGATTTCTTCAATTTCAATTTTGGCACCTGCTTCCAGGATAATGTCCAAGGTGGCATCCATTATTTCAGGTCCAATTCCATCGCCTTTAGCTACTGTGATTTTTTTCATATGGAGGTTTTGATTTGGTTTCGGCAAAATTCCCAGAAAAATCACATAAATAAAAATATATGTTTTTAATATATATTATAAAAATATTTTATGTTTTTAACAATATCATAATTCAAAAAAGTGATTATTGTCGCTGAAATATTTTTGGTATGGTCAAAAAAAAACACTGCCAGAAGCAGTGTCTATTTTCCTTACTAAACCTCAAAATACCTATGATTATTAATTACAAAATTAGAATGGATAGCTTTTATTTTTTGATTTCAATGATTATCAAATTACTGTCTTATTCAAGTCCTGATCAGCTGATTTTTAATAAAAAAATAATCTAAAGCATTTTTATCAATTGACCTGCTCTGTTTTTTTTAACCGCAATGATCGCAAGGGTTTCGCAAAGGGGCTCAAGGGATTTTTATCATGCTTAATTTCTCATTTTTTCACCGTATCTAAACGAAAATTTACTATTCCGCCAATGTTTTGTCTCCACAAACATTCCTTATTTTGAATTATTCATTCTTAATTTTTTGATTTTTTCCCCTCCATTTACCGAAAATTTATTTTCCTTCCATATCTTCAAAATACAATCAGTTTGAATCTCTTTTTGATCAAATTTTAGCTTATGGCTCTTTTTATACAGAGGAAAAAACTATTTAAAATGAATAAGATGAAATTATTGAAAAACAAATCAATAAAAGCCCAAGCCCTCCAATCCGACATCACCCGCCTTGACCGCGAGATGGATAAGCTGGTGTATGAGTTGTATGGATTGACTGAGGAGGAGATTAGGATAGTGGAAGGGGGATAAAAATGACAAGTGTATAAAAACTCCAAGGATATGAAAATAATCAACTTTGAAACCCACAGGGAAAAAATACAAAAGACTAAAGGTTTGCTGCTATGTCTATTTTTTCTTATTTCGTTTGGTAATGTAGCGTATGCGCAGGAAAAAAATCAGATGGTAAGGTTGGCTATCATCAAAGTTGACCCTTTACAATTAGAAGCCTATCAAGTAGCACTAAAAAAACAAATGAATGCTGCAATTCTGAAAGAACCCGGTGTATTAACCTACTATGCAGTGGCCGATAAAAGTGACCCTTCAAAAATCACCATATTGGAAATTTATGCAGATACTGCTGACTATCAAACTCATATCACTACGGAACATTTTCTGAAATACAAAGAGACAGTCAAAGATATGGTCACCTCATTGGAACTTGTGGATGTAGACCTCATTTCTTCCCTCAACAAAACAGGGAATTAGAAGTCTCCTCCCGCCGGGAGGTGCCGATAGCTATCGATATGTAATTCCATCCCCTGCCAATTTTGACTCCTATGTTTGAATTTCTTCATATCTTTTTGGCTAAAGCCTAATATGGAGGTGCTTTTCATTCAACCAACAGCTAAAGCAGGTGGCAATACACTAAAGCAGCAGGCAATTGAATCCTTCACTGGGTGGGAATTGATATTCTATAGCTGCATCTAGTTATTAGTCTTAAACGTACCGCCAAAACCCTTTGCCCCCTTCTGGGAGTAGAATGACGGAACCGCTAAGCGTAATTTGCAACTACGCTTTTCTATCAAAGAGAATTTGTAATTCGATTCCCCAAGATTTACCCTTAAGTTTGGGATTGGCTGGTTATTTACAATTGCAAATTTGTAAGGATAAAAGGGTGGAATTACAAATCCCACCTAGTCCACTATCCACCTTTTGACTAATCACAGGTGGGGGTGAGAGCCAAAATAATTATCGATCAATTATGGAAATGAAAAAGAGAAAAGAATTTGAGGCCATTTTCCATCCCCATAACCAATCAGGGACACAAATATGGGTGATCAATAAAATCCGGGAATTACCAATCGAAATCATACAGTTTGCGCTGAATCTTGCAGCTTTGGATTTTATCAAATATGTTAGGATAGATACCGAAACCATAGCTGCATCCAGTGAAAATTATCCTAATAGGCCCAAAGTCCCCATCACTCTAATGAATCATCCGACAGCGATAGGTATAGAGGTTCTTTACAGTTTGGAATATAAGACTGTTGATTTTTACGATATCAATTCACCGGTCAAAGGGAATGGCGGCAAAATGGCGGATTCGATTTTAAAAGATTTTCCTCCGGGATGGAGTCCATTAGTATTTAATGATTGGAGTGGTGGTTTTTGGAAAGGATACAGGAAAAGTACAAGCACTTGGATTGGATTAAAGATCCTTTTGATGAATAGAAGTGGATTTTTCCTTTGGGAGTAATTATTGAACATCGGAGCTATTCTGTTTTTTTTTCCGGAGAAAGGTCTTAAGAAATTTTGTGATTGGAATTAAACACGCAGCCAAAATCTTTGCCGAACAAAGGAATATTTTTAATTTAAAGTTGAATTATTAATAAATATGCCATGGAGGAAAACCCAAGAATGCCACTTATTGAAACCAAAGAAGACGAATATTTCTTTCGCCTGATGATGGCAAAATCAAGGATAAAAGAACTTGGTACAGAGATAGGCAAGCTTCAGTCAGAAATTGAGGAGCTAAAATTTGAACTTAAAAAACTTCAAGCCAAAGAAAAGCTCTCTTCAACCATCGAAAAAAGGACCACTCAAGAGAAAAGAAACTATAATATTATGCAGGAAGTCATCAGTCAGCTGATCAGCAAAAACAACAATAATATCAAAGTTGAAAACTTCGAAGAATTTTTGACAAGCTGTGCTTTAAGTGCAAAGAAAAAGGCTCGTAGGTAATGGGTTATTAGCCCCGTCTGGGTATAGTTTAAGCATTTGACTGGGCGGAGTTTGCAACTCCGCCCTACTATTTTGGATTCTTTATTTAATGATACCTCCTCCAAGGTAGATTCGATGGTACAGGGCAAAATGGATCGTATAAATCGGATTATCAATTAGAAGTTTTCTCTAAATCTTCATTGCTTTCTCCCTTTTAAAAAATTTCCAAACCTCTATCCAAAATACCCCAATGGAGGCAATCAGTAATGAAATGAGGAGTTTATTAAAGCTTACTGGCTCGAAATCAAATACCCCCATAATCGAAGGAATGGTCAAGATCACAACCAATAGGATGAGGGAAATTCCCAAGATAATTGGAACAAGCCTATTGTGATAGGTCAAGGTTTTGAATACAGAATAATAGAAAGATCTATTCACCAAGGTCAGGAAGATATTGCTGAAGACCAAGGTTGAAAAAATCAAGGTCCTGACACTTGCTTCGCTGTGGCCTGAATCCATGAGGTAAAACCCAAATCCCAAACATGCACCGGTAATGGCCAAGCCCTGAACCACACTCAGAGAAAGCTCTGACCATGAAAAGAAAGTCTTTGACATGACCCGCGGGGGCTTGTTCATGGAATCCGGTTCGATCGGTTCATTCTCAAACACAATGGAACAGGTTGGCCCCATGATCAATTCGAGAAAAATCACATGGATCGGGGTGAAAATCACCGTAAACTCCCAACCGAAAACCAATGGTAGCAATACGATCAAAACGTGTTTCATCTCCCATCCCGACTCACTCTTAATATCACCTAATTGGCCTATAAGATTTTAGAATTATTCTAACAATAGATTCCCACAATTCTTTTATTTGTAATATTGACGCATCTCGGGAAATTCCTCAAACATCTTTTCCCGTGCCATCAAAACATGTTTTTTCTCGTCGAATTTCCCGACTTTTTCAATTCCCATCAAATCATATACATTCACCCAATCCTCATCTACTAAAATTTCCAGTTCAGGATTGAGCACATAAAATCCTCTTGAAACTCTCAAGAACAACTTTTTGGTAATCCCTTCTTTTGCATCTACTTCGTTTCTGGAAACTGCCTGACTGAGATACGACCTTTGTTTCCTAAAATATGGCAACACGGACTCCGGATATGTTTCTATTGTTTTTAAAAAATCATCCATTTTTATCCCTCCTCCCCAACGGTTTCTTTTGAGCAGTACCGTCTGTAAGGCAATCATGTAATTGAGCAAAAAATATTCTATTTTATGGTTATCAATTTTGATCATTCTTCCGTCCACTTTGACTTTGATGCTGTCTGTCAAGATATATTTGTATATACTTCCAAGCTCTTTGGAAGCATAAATAATAGAGAAATGAGATTTGTTCAAAGCAATCTGTAAAGCATTTTTACCTTCATTATCCATTGCGGTACTGTCTGCCCCGTTCTCTTTCAAAAATTTGATCAGGTTGACAGAACCCGCATAGACAGCCGCCAAAAGTGGGGTCAAATTAAACTGATCCCTGTAATTGATCCCATATTTGTCTGTATTTGCGGTGAGTAATTTGACGTTTTCTGACCTATAGTGGGGATAGTATTTTCGGATAATTGAGTTTCTCTCCAAATCAGGATTTTCTGCACGTCTATATTTGAGGTCAGCCAATTGCTTTATGACTTCAGAGTCATGATAGATCAATGTGTAATCAAATAGCAAATCTTTGGCTTTTTTATTGAAATTTCCCGGATCCAGGGCATCTGACTTCAATTTGGGCAGGTCTTCTTTCAATAAAGGTTTCCATGGTGTAGGTTGGATTTTCAATAGACTTTGGCGGATTTGGTCTGCCTGTTCCTTTTTGCCTTGTTTTTCAAGTTTATTGGCTTCGTTTTTCCAATCTTCTGCTGAGGATTTTTGTTCTTTGATCCCAACTTTATCCCTCGTTTCCACAAGACCCAGAAGCCTTAGGATGTCATGCTTTGGTGATGATTCCAATATATACAGGTTTTCCACTGCCCTGGTAATGGCTACATATAGGGAATTGATATAAAATTTGTAACTGTCCAGGGACTTATCGGTCTTGTCTTTACCTCTAGAAAATTTAATCTCATGGTCTTCCTTTATGTCATCGGGGTGAACACCTTGGGAAATTTCCCTAAACTCCTTTTCATAGTCACTGATAAAGTTCACCAATATGATATTCTCATATTCAAGGCCTTTTGCCTCATGGATGGAAAACAGTAGTGGGGTCCTGAATATTTTTCTTGTATCAGCCTTGTCTTCATTCCGCATGACGATAACAGCATATTTTGCAGAGGCTTTGGTATTTTGGTTCAGCTCGGATTTAATTTTGTCACTACTTTGTAAAAAAACCACTTCACCCGTTCTTTTGCTGATAGAATTGACGAGGTAAGTACTTTCTTTGTCTATGGCACCAAACCTGCTGGTTTTGATTTTCAGAAGTCTATTTGCCAAGGAAGTGACAGTAGGGGCATTCCTGTAGTTGGTTTTCAGAATGCTAATTTCTTTGCCCTTCTGATCATTCTTATACAGGTATGTTTTCACACTTGACCAGGAAAAAAAGTTGGGATGTACGATCTGATTGGAATCCCCGCAAAGAATGAAATTCTCACTTTTTTTAAGTGACTTCAATATCAGGTGAAGCTGCACGGTGGTCAGGTCCTGCACCTCATCTACAATAATAAAATCATAGATGGGACTGACCAATTCCAACCATTGGTTGGAAATAATATTGATGTCGTAATAATGGCTTTCTTTCAAAAATTGCAGGTATTTTTCAAAAATGGAGTAAACTTCAACTCTTTCCTCCGCCAAAAAAACTGACTGTTTTACCCCTAACCCTTCATAATCCTCGCGGCTTAAGAATGCCTTACTGATATCCATTCCCGTGACCACTCCCTTAAATTCTTCAAAAAGCTTATGAGCATCTTTGATTTTAAAGGAGTTACGGAATTTTACAAACCAGTTTTCGAAGGCCTTAAAGTCTATTTCTTTTCCTTCTGCTACTTTGATACTTTGGATAAAGTCGTGAAAAGAAAGAAACTCCACTTCTTGCTTTTCATTATCATACTCAAATGAGTAATACAGATTGGAAGAATTTTCCACAAGATAGGGAGACAGTGTAATATATAGGATCCTGCCTTTCAGTAGCTTTACTTTCTCAAGGGTCAGGGCGGTTTTCCCACTTCCGGCAGACCCAATGATGATTACAGGAGGACGCTTATGGAAAATCAGTTCCTGACTTTCGTCAAATGAAATGGCTTTATCCAAAAGGTTGAAGCTTGTAGCCTTGGAATTGACATAAGCCAGCGGCAAAAAATCTTCTTTGGTTATTTCTTTTTCGGAAAGCAGTAACTTGATTTTTGTCTCACCTATTTCAGCACCTCTCAAAAACCGCGATTTGTCGTATTCATGGTTTAGGATTACTTCCAGCAATAATATATAATTCTTCCCTTCATAGGATGCAAACTTAAAAAGCAAGCGGTTTTCAGCATCAAGTTTTGCCCGGTAGTAGCTTGTAGGTTGCATTTTCTTGATCTCGGCAGATTTGAAGTCTCCATTTTTCAAAAAATCAACTGTCTTTTCAAACTGCTTTTTTACTTTGGAGAAATCGAGGTCATTGTAATAAAGGATGTTGATCATTGAAGGGATATTTTTTATTTCAGGGTAAATTTATTATGAATATCAGTATGAAATTGCAAAAGGAAGGAGTAAAAGTTTAAAAGCATTCCATTTTGATTTAATTAAAATTAGATGGATTTTTCCGAAATGAGTAAATCCTGTTTTCCATGAGTAACCCCACACTTACCCGACAATTGGGATTGATCGGATTGGTAGCCACAGGGGTCTGTTCCATGTTGGGTGCATCGATCAATGTGGTCCCCTTTATGATCCAAAGGCATGTTCCAGAGATTGGTCCCTATGTTTTGTATGCATTTATTTTTGCTGCTGTTCCGGCTTTGTTGGCTGCAATGGCTTATGCAATTTTAGCTACAGCCATGCCAAGGGCAGGTGGAAGCTATATTTATGCAAGCAGGGGATTGAATCCCTATTTGGGCTTTGTGGCTAGTTTTTCCCAATGGTTTGGATTGTCTATTGTGATAGGAGTTGTGGCTTATGTGACCATTCCGTTTTTCAGGGACATTTCAAAAGCACTCTCTTTTGAAGGCCTTGCCGTAATCTTGGATTCAGGCCTTGTGCGGGTAAGTCTGGCAATGTTATTGGTTTGGATTTTCGTTTATGTCAATATCAGGGGAGCAAAATTGTATGAAAAGACGGTTATTCCTTTGATGATCCTGATGTTTTTGCTCGGTGGGATAGTGATTGTGGCAGGATTCAGTTTTACGCATGTGGATTTCTTTAAAGCCATATTGGAAAAAGAGGGTAATGTCATCCCAAATCTTCCAACTTCGGACTTCCAACTTCGTAACTTCCTTTCAGCTTCAGCACTGCTTTTCGCAAGTTTCATCGGTTTTGACAGTATCGCCCAAGCTGGTGGCGAGGCCAAGAATCCAACGAAGAAGATCCCTTTGGCCATTGGCTTGACTATCTTGATTGTGGGTGGATATTATATGCTTTTCACAGGTGCTGTTTACCATGCTGTGCCTTGGAATTTTGTAGCAGAGGAATCACTTAAAAAAGATATTACTGCACCGGGGATGATGAGTTATTTGCTTCCTCCGGGTTTGACAGTCGCTATCATTGCAGGAGCGGCTATAGCGCTGATCAATGATTTGCCTGCGATGCTGTTATCCGTTTCAAGGCTGATGTTTGCATGGGCTGAGGATGGCATTTTCCCAAAATCAATCACTAAAATCCATAAGGATTACCATACTCCCTATTTGGCAATCATTCTCAGTGGCGTGATGGCAAGTGTCGGGATATTGGGGAGTCATTTTGCCGGGGATTTCTTTTTGGGAATAGATATCATGGTAACTTCTATGATGGTCAACTTCTTGCTGATGTGCATTACTTTACTGAGCATTGATAGGATAAATCCCCAACTTGCAAGCGAAATTAAATTAATGAGGAACCCTGCTTTAAGAAAATCAATCGGGTGGTCAGGAGCCTTGGTTTTGGTCTTTTTCCTAGTTATCCACACTTGGAAAGACATCCAAACAGATGCCGGAGCATGGTACTTTCACTCTACTCCTATTTGGTTGATTGTAATGGGAATTGCATCCACGATTTTCTATTTTAAATTTGCCCAAATGAAAAGAAAAGGAGTTGATGTCAAATCTCTTTTTTCCAAATTACCTTGAAAAACAAAAATGATGGATTTATACACAGACCTTGCCCATGACCTCAGGATCTCCAAAGTCCTGGCAGGCCTTTGGCAGATTGCGGATATGGAAAAAGAAGGGAATATCCTTGATCCAAAAATCACCTCGCTGGAGATGGTACCTTATGTGGAAGCCGGATTGACTACTTTTGATATGGCAGATCATTATGGATCTGCGGAAGTTATCGCAGGCACTTTTTACAATCAGCATCCTTTGGGTAAAAAATCACAGCTCCTGACCAAATGGGTGCCAAAACCCGGGAAATCCAGCAAGGAAGATACCCGTGCAGCCATCCAATTATCCTTGGATAGGCTTCAGGTTGAAAAAATTGATTTGTTGCAGTTTCATGCTTGGTCTTATCCTGATGCCACATGGTTGGATCAGCTTTTTTGGCTTTCCGAATTGAAAGGGGAAGGACTGATCAAACATATCGGGTTGACAAATTTTGATGCCGCGCATCTCAGGGTAGCATGCGCCACCGGTATTCCTGTAGTTTCCAATCAAGTATGTCATTCTTTGATCGACCAAAGGGTTTCAGGGGAAATGGCTCAGGTCTGTAAGGAATATGGGGTGAAAATTTTGGCTTTTGGGACTTTGGCAGGAGGATTTTTGTCAGACAAATGGTTGGGAAAAACAGAACCAGCTATTGAAAGCGGTGCCACTTGGTCACAGATGAAATACAAGAGATTTATTGACGTTGCCGGAGGTTGGGAGAAGTTTCAAGACCTGTTGGAGAATGTGGATAAAGTGGCGAAAAAGCATCAAGTCTCAATAGCCAATGTGGCTACCAAGTACATCATGGAACAAGAATATGTAGGGGGTGTAATTATAGGAGCTAGATTGGGACAAAGCATTCATATTGAGGATACTAAGAAGTTGTTTTCATTTGAATTGGATGATGTGGATAAGTCAGTTATCCACAATACCCAATCACAATTATTTCCAGTTCCCGGGGACTGCGGGGATGAATACCGAAAACCCCCTTTTCTCACAGCCTCGGGGGACTTAAGTCATCACTTGCAAGAGCTGCCCAAACCTTATGAGGTCATAAATGGAGCTAATGGAAGTTTGCAAGTATTCAGCGGGACAGTTTGGGAAGGAATGGCCGGTTACAGCCGGGCAACAAGAAGAGGAAACAGGATTTCTGTATCGGGGACAACGGCAACTCATGGTTCCAAAATGATCGGTGGAACAGATGCAGCTGCCCAAGCACATTTTGTGTTTGATAAAATTGAGGCAGCCATTATTTCTTTGGGAGGAAAAATGGAGGATGCCATTCGAACGAGAATATTTGTCAACAAGATTGAAGATTGGGAACCTGTCGCCCGTGCCCACGGACAGCGCTTTTCCCACATTCAGCCAGCAAATACTTTGGTAGAGGCCAAATTGGTAGGTAAAGGGTATTTGGTGGAGATTGAGGCGGAGGCGGAGGTCTTGTAAAAGTTTCAAGGTACGACGTAATCTCTAGTGTCAAATTCTAGATTGTACATTTTAGGAGACTAATAAGTTTTAAGGGATTTATTTATGAACTACAAAAGAAACAAAAGTTAACAAAAGAAATTGGTAAACTTTTGTTTCCTATTGTCACTTTTCCCGAATTTCGGGACAAGTTGTGGTTCCAATAATTTTATTGATATATAATCAAATTGGGAAATAATTTGAAAGCCAGATTGTTAAGTTTGAAATAAAGTTTTAAAAATGAATATCATGAAATCGAGCCTGCCTGAGGCAGACAGGTTCGGGACAAGCTATCCCGTACTCGGGACAAGTTATGACCATTGAAAAGAAAATTATAAGCATATGAAAGCAATCTGTTTTAACCTCTTACTCTTCGTTTGTTCTACTTCGGTTTTTGCTCAGGAAAGTGAAAAACCTATCCCAGATCCGGTGGTTTTTGAGACTACCCTGCAAGGGACTTTTCATGGGAAAAGCTTCAGCTATAAAGCGATCGCAGGAGAGACTTATCTGAAAAACCCAGAAGGTGAACCATCAGCCTCCATTTGGTCGACTGCCTATGTCAAAGATGAACCGAATCCGTCAAAAAGGCCGGTAACTTTTATCTTCAATGGTGGTCCGGGTTCAGCCTCTGTATGGTTGCACATGGGAGTTTTTGGTCCGAAAGTAGTTCAGGTAGATTCAGATGCCAAGGATGATGATGGTGGCGCTCCTTTCAAAGTTATCAACAATGATTTGGCCTTATTAGATATCACGGATTTAGTCTTTATTGATCCTGTTGGGACAGGTTATAGCCAGGTAATAGGTAAGGGAAAAGTTGAGGATTTTTGGGGATTGAAAGAAGATGCTAACTCCATTGCCCTATTTATAAGAATGTGGATAACTCAACATCAGCGTTGGCAATCACCCAAATATATTGCTGGAGAAAGCTTTGGAACTACGAGAGCCGGAGCAGTTACAGCTGCTTTGGAAGGAGGAGGTCAGACTATGGCCTTGAATGGATTGATATTGATTTCCCAGGCTTTGGATTATCAGGGGAGTACATCCGTTCATGACAATATCGCTTCTTATTTCACTTATTTTCCGACCATGGCAGCGACGGCTTGGTACCATGGCAAAGCTGGACAGGGCAAAGATTTAAAGGATTTTGTGCAGGAAGCCAGAGAATTTGCCTACAATGATTATTTGCCAGCTTTGTATAAAGGTAATCAGTTATCCACAGAGGATAAGAAGAAACTATCAGAAAGAATTGCTCATTTTCTGGGCTTGGATCCTGAATATGTGCTGCGTTCTGACAATAGAATCCTTACCTCTAGATTCAAAAAGGAGCTTTTGAGATCAGAGGGAAAAACCATAGGAACTTTAGATGGCAGGTATTTGGGTGAGGAAGGAGATCAGACTGCGGATAGACCTACTTTGGGGGATGCTTCAAGTTATGCGATTGATGCAGCATATACCGCAGCTTTACAGGATTATTTTGCCAGAACTTTACAGATAAAAATGGATAGACCCTATCTGACCTCTAACAATAAGATATATGGCAAGTGGAACTGGAAACCTGTGCCTGATGGTACAGGCTGGGAACCATCCTTTGTAAATGTTGCAAGGGGATTGGGCGAGTCCATGAGGAGAAACAAAGACCTGAAGGTCATGGTAGCCAATGGTTATTATGACCTGATCACGCCATTTCTGGATGCTGAATATACCTTTGCCCGGCATGACATTCCTATGGATAGAGTGGATATGTTCTACTATGAAGGTGGTCATATGATGTACAACCATAGACCTGATTTTGAGAAGTTGGTGGAGGATATTAGGGGGTTTATAGCTAAATGAGTTATCGGTAAAAAAAATTGAAAATATTTCTCCCTAAATCTTACCTGTTGTAATCGAGAAAATATATGATTAATATTGATAGATGGAATCAATTAAGATCGAAATATTAAATCCAAAAGCCTTTGAAATGATTGAATTGATGCAGGATTTAAAGTTGATCAAAGTTAGCGATGATCCTGTTTCAAACCTGAAAAAATACCTAGAATATATGCGCTCGAATTCTGATTCTGCTCCAAGTCTTGAAGAAATAACTGAAATTACAGAGCAGGTAAGGTCGGAAAGGTATGGCAAGAAATAAGCCGATCAGGGTGAAGGGTTAAAAGAAATGCTATTTGCTTTTGATCCTTTTATAGATTTTGTGGAAATAAAGAGTGAGGTTAACATTTGTAGAGACCCAAAAGATGATTTTTTATTGGGATTGGCAAAAGATGGGAAAGCAGATTTTATAATTACTGGAGACAAAGATCTTCTGGATTTGGTAAAATTTAGAAAAACAAGAATCATTACAATATCTGATTTTCTGGATATCAGCCTTGGCCTCTAGCCTATTCACCATACTTGATCAAAAACTCAGGATTAATAGCCTTAAAACTGACTCTTCCTGTATTGAAGCTTTCAATAGACAATAGCAGATCCATTTTTTCCAGATGGGGACGTATGACGATTCCTTCGGCCCATACATCTTTGCAGATCAAACTTTTGACAGTGGCTTTTTTGACGATGGATTCTATGTCATTTTCAAGTTTATAGTCAGCTTCCACGATCGGCACTATGGGCAGATCCAATTTTCCCATCAAATCCAAAAAGTCTTGGTACGGATAATATTCGAACTTGTCTATATCGAAGGCATTGAAAAGCCTGACTGTCTGTCCCCTTAATCTGAGTTTGTTGTCCTGAATACCCTCGCCAATCAACTCCCCCTGAATGGCGATGTTTTTATTAATATTCCTTAACTTCTCCTCCACATTCAAATCTCTCGCTACCTTCCAAAAGCTGTTCTCATCATCTTCATACAGTTCCATATTTCGGCTGCAAACCCCAAATTCATTGTCTTTCATAAAATAGGTAGCTGAACTGCCATCAAGTTTTTCGCTGACATAGCAGGATACACCTTGGTACTTGTCCAAGACTTTTTGCAGGATCTGCACCCTGGTTTCGTCAGTTTTCGGGATAAAGGAAGGAAACTTACCTTTGACCTTTCCGCTGAGATAGGCAGGAATGGGCGGTTCGTATTTAATGATGCCGAGGGTTTCGGTCACATCCAAATCTTCCTGAGGTTCGATATGGTCAGGTAGGATGGTCAATGGAAAGCATATTCCCTGCGAGACCTGTCCTCTTAACCTGATTGTCCTGATGCGCATACCCCGAGGTTTCAAAAATTCGAATTCAGGCCTATCAGGTAACAAACTGTCTATCTCACAATAGACTGACAAATCTCCCACTTTGTATTCCCCTTTTTTCACCACCAATTGCCAACCCAAGACCGTAGCTTTTTCTATGGCATCTGCTCCTTCTATTGGTTCCAGGGATTTGATTCGTTGGATGCTTGCTAGTTTTCTCATTTAATAAATTAATTTAGATAAAATTAAAACATCAATTCTATCTTAGGTATTAAATTAGAATTTAATTCTTCAATCAGGATTGTATTCTATTTTTTTAAAATATTCAGTAAAGTATTCCTACTGACCATCGCTTTTTATACTTCCAACGCAACGCTGAAAACTGATCACTGAATTTTGGACAAGACCTCAAAAGCCTCATCCCCTGGCCTTGGGGCGTTGACATCAATGATTTTATTGTCTTTTCCGATTATCAGGTAGCGGGGAATACCCCATACCTTGAAATATTGCATGATTTCAGCCTGAAAGCCCATTCCGGCAAAAAGGTGGGTTCCCCTCATGGGATTTTTGCTTAGGTAATTTCTCCAAGGCTCCTCCTTTTCATCAATGGAAATGTACATCAGAACCACGTCTTCCCTTTCTCTCAGCTTCGTCTCAAACTCAGGAGTTTTGGTCCTGAAAGTATTGATACAGGGTCCGCACCAACTCGCCCAAAGATCGAGGTAAATGATCTTATCTTTGAAATCAACCAGACTTACCTGATTTCCTTCCAGATCAACAAAAGAGAAATTTTTCACTTCCGCCCCGGCCCTTAGTTTTTCTATCGAAACCAATCCTTTTTCCAGATTACTATTATGAATGGATCGGGGATAATCATGCATAAATTCCTCGACTTGATTTTTATTAATATCATAACCACCTGTCAGCATCATCATGTCATTCTGTATCAAGGCCGCCATAAACATTTCCTTTTTTGGTTCTCCAAGTTCTTGGATAAAAGCCGCTACTTGCTCATTGGGCATACCAAATGGAATCCCCAGTGCAGCATGCACACTCATCATCATGGACCTTGCGAGATCGTCTGAGAGTTCCAAAATAGAGGTTTCAAGCCCTGTTTCTCCAAAATACTTTTCCAGAAAAACCAGTTTTTCTGAAGTATCCAATTCTTGCCCTCTATCCAAATAAAGATCCCCCAATTGCACAAGCATCGTATTTGTAAAAACCTGAGCGTCTTTCTTTTCAGAATCTTCCAGCCCAGATGAATTTTCTTTTAAATATGCATCAAGCTCTTTTTTGATCTGCTTTACAAAATTGATATAATCCTCAGCCGGAGGAAGTTCATCGACATCATACAAAACTGCTGCAACTTTTCCATAAAGGTCATTTTGGACATAATTTTCAAGCCCGTTCATATAATCCAGATAAGCTTGTGTGGGCGCTTGGCTATAAGAGTTAGATCCTAGAAGGATACAAAATAAAGATAGGAATAGAGACTTTTTTATCATGGGTATAATACTCATTTATGAGATAAGGGTTTGATTTTACAATTAAACTTAAATTTTAAAATTAAGAATCAGTTTTAGATTTATTGCTATTTTTGGAAATATAGACGCTATTATTTCATCCTAACATCTCAAACCATGAAAAAATTGTTCTTTTCCACATCACCATATTTCCAAGACTTGGGATTGGCCATCCTGAGGGTTTCAACATCTCTGATGCTGGTCACCCATGGCTGGGCCAAAATTGAAAACTTTAGTGAAAGGCTGACCACATTCAGTGATCCCATAGCACTAGGCCCTGCTGTTTCTTTACAATTGGTCATTTTTGCTGAATTCTTCTGTGCGATTTTATTGGCACTTGGCTTTCTATCAAGGTTATCACTGATTCCTTTGATCATCAACATGGCAGTGATATCTTTTGTTGTCCATGGAAATGACCCTTTTTCCAATCAAGAGAGAGGCTTATTGTTTCTGGTCATCTTTATTTTCTTAATGTTTTCCGGTCCAGGAAAATATTCTGTTGATGCGCAGATCATAAAAAACAGATCTTATTGATTCCAATCTCCAATCTCTCCATCCCTGACTAGAAAAAAACGGCTTTCTGCCGCTATCCCTGCCAGAATTCCTTTTGACCTTTCGGGCCTAGCATCGGAAATGAACAACTGGCCAAATCTATGGTCAGCCACCAAGTTCATCAGCTTCTCGATCCTATTGTCGTCCAATTTGTCAAAAATATCATCGAGCAATAAAATCGGTTTGGTTTTTTTGTGGGTCAAAAATATCTGAAACTGCCCCAGCTTCAAGGCAATCACAAATGATTTCTGCTGTCCTTGAGAGCCGAATTTTTTGATGGGATAGCCTGCGATTTCAAAAACAAAATCGTCTTTGTGGATACCCATATTGGTCCTTTTCAAAAAAAAGTCCTTTTGGGCGCTTTCCTTGAATTCATTTTCGAAGTCTGCACCCAGACATTGCGTTTCATAGGCTACCCCTATCTCTTCCTGATTGTCGGAGATGATGTTGTAAAACTCCTTCAAAATAGGATAGTATTCATCGAGAAAGGATTGCCGGGCAGCAGCTATTTTCTTGGAAAGGCTGATAATCTCCCTGTCATAAGGCTCAATAAATGACCGGTCCCAGCGACCTTTGTCTACAAACTGCTTGATCAATGCATTTCTTTGTTTTAGAAAATGCTGATACCTGACCAGTTGATCCAAGTACTGCTTATCCATCTGACAGAGCATATTGTCAAAAAACCTCCGCCTCTCCTCACTGCCATCCTTGATCAACCCGGTATCATCAGGTGCAATCATCACCACCGGCAATAAGCCCACATGGTCACTCATTTTATCTATTGCTTTCCCGTTTTGTAAAAGCTGCTTTTTCTTTCCGCTTTCAAAAATACAGCGAACCTCTATTTCCTTTCCTTCCAGATCAAAATCACCAAAAACCGTGAAAAAATCTTTGTCATGTAGGATATTGAGCATGTCCACACCATTGATGGCACTTTTGGTAAGGCATAGGTAGTGAATGGCATCCAATAGATTGGTTTTACCGCTTCCATTGATGCCTACAAAACAATTGATTTCATTGGAAAACTGTACCTCGGCCTTCGGATAATTCTTAAATTGTTGGAGGCGGATATTTTTCAGGTACATGATGCCTAATCTGTAGGGTTTTTGACTATTTTCGCAATTGGCCTTAAATTTCAGCCCTTTTGATTATATTTGAGGCCTAATTTAGCATATTTTATTATAATCGATATGGCAAAAAAGAGCTCTGCTACCAAAGCAAAAGCAAAATATTCAAAAGAAACTTACACCTTTTGGTACGAAAGCATGCTGTTGATGAGGCGGTTTGAAGAAAAAGCAGGTCAACTATATGGACAACAAAAAATAAGGGGTTTCTGTCACTTATATATTGGACAGGAAGCCTGCGCATCCGGTGCAATCACCGCCTTGGAAAAAGACGATAAGTGGATCACCGCTTACAGAGACCATGCCCATCCACTTGGTTTGGGAACTGACCCGGGGGCGGTAATGGCCGAACTTTTTGGCAAAGCCACAGGCACTACCAAAGGGAAAGGTGGTTCCATGCACATTTTTGACAAAGAAAGAGGATTTATGGGCGGTCATGGCATCGTGGGCGCACAGATACCCATGGGATTGGGAATCGGTTTTGCAGAAAAATACAAGGGCACCAAAAATCTCTGCATCTGCCATATGGGAGATGGAGCTGTCAGGCAGGGAGCTTTTCATGAAGCCTTGAATTTGGCAATGCTGTACAAAACCCCTGTCATTTTTGTGATTGAAAACAACGGCTACGCCATGGGAACGTCCACAGCGAGAACTTCCAACGTAACAGAACTCTACACCCTTGGTGAAGCTTATGATATGCCTTCATTCCCTGTAGATGGGATGAACGTGGAAGCGATCCATGAAGCCGTAGTAGAAGCTGCCGAAAGAGCCAGAAAAGGCGATGGACCAACCTTGTTGGAATTCAGGACTTACAGGTATAAAGGTCACTCCATGTCAGATCCTCAGAAATATAGAACACGTGAAGAAGTTGAGGAATACAAAGGACGTGATCCGATCGAACAGGTAAAGAAAACCATCCTGGACAACAAAATCCTGACAGAGGAGGAAATATCAGCAATAGATAAAAAGGTCAAAAAGCAAGTAGAAGATGCAGTGAAATTCGCCGAAGAATCCCCTTGGCCTGACGGACAAGATGCCTTCAAGGATGTATACATGCAGGAAGACTATCCTTTTGTGATGGAGTAAGATCCTTTATTCAAATATTTGAAAACCATCGTTACGGAAGTGACGGTGGTTTTTTTGTTATGGATTTTTAATTCGTTTAAAAATTCATGAAATTCTTGGCCTCCTTCCAATTTTTATCCTTTACTTCAATCTCCTGCGTTATCTATCTCCATCCCAATTTGGATTTCAATAAAAGAAAATTAACTTTGCGGGCGGAAAATTTTAAAGAATGGCTAAGAAAAAAACAAAAAAGGCTTCTGAAGTAGAGTATGAGCTTTTGGAAAAACCTGAAGAGATTGCAGGCAGACTAGAGAGAGGGGAGCTTTTTATCAAAAAGAATTCAAAAATTTTTGGTGGAATTCTGATTGTAGGTATTTTGCTTATTGCAGGGATCCTCTATTTCCAGATTGACAAACAGAATAAAAATGAAAAAGCACAGGCTGAAATGTTTCAGGCAGTGTATTATTTTGAGCAGGATAGCACTGAATTGGCGCTAAACGGAGATGGTTCAAATGTCGGTTTACTAAGAATTGTCGACAAGTATGGTGGCACAGATGCAGCCAATATGGCTCATTTCTATATCGGATCAATTTATTTGTCAAATGGAGAATTTCAAAAAGCAGCCGATCACCTGAAAAAATTCTCTTCCAGTGATTTCTTTGTTCAGGCAAGGGCTTATTCCCTGGTAGGTGATGCCTATTTGGAGTTGGGGAATACCAAGGATGCAATTGCGCAATACAAAAAAGCCATTGACCACAAAGAAAACAAATTCTTTGCCCCTAGGTATTTGAGCAAATTGGCCATTGCTTATGAAGAAGCAGGTGACTATGACAATGCAATCAAAACCTACACGATTATAGAAGACAAGTATTTTGAGTCTTTTGAATTTACTAACGCACGAAAGCATAAAGCGCGCTTGGAAGGCCTTGCCTCTAAGTAATGCTTTGATCTATTCAGGCATTCTAAAAGGAGTAAGGCGAAAGTCTTACTCCTTTTTTATTTATACCCCATCAAACACCTCAATTTATGGCAACCTCATTAAAAAGCTTAAGTCAGTATTCAGACAAAAATTTGCTGGATATGTCAAAGAAGAAATTTGGCATTGTAGTCTCTGAATGGAACGATCAAGTGACCGAGTCATTGTTCACAGGTGCAGTTGAAACGCTGTTGAAGCATGGCGTGAAGAAAGAAAATATTTTCAGGAAAAACGTTCCTGGGTCCTTTGAATTGACACTGGGAGCACAATGGCTGGCAGAATTAAAGGAAATTGATGCAGTAATCTGCTTAGGCTGTGTCATCCAAGGAGAGACCAGACACTTTGACTTCATCTGTGATGCTGTCGCCCACGGGATTACCAATGTCGGATTGAAATTCAATAAGCCTGTCATTTTCGGAGTTCTTACTCCTGACACACTCCAACAAGCCCTGGACCGCGCCGGAGGCAAACATGGCAACAAAGGCGATGAAGCCGCGATCACGGCGATTAAGATGCTGGGATTTTAAAATAGATGTGAGATTCTAGACGTGAGACGTGAGATGTAAGACACAAGACTCAAGACGTAAGATTTGGAGGTTCTTTTTGGATTATGGTTAGCGGTTAAAAGTTAATGGTAAACATCTCTTTAACCTAAATTCTCTTCCCAAAAGACACAAGTCCCAAATTTTGAGAAAGCCTTCTTGGTTCCCCGATACTCGGGGCAGGCTTTGTTTCTTGGTTCTAAAATCTCCCATCTTATGTCTTATGTCTAACATCACATCTCGCTTCTCGCATCTAAACTCTCGCTTCTAAAGAAAAAACCAAACCTATTCACATACCATGAAAATAATGAAATTCGGAGGCACCTCAGTAGGTAAGCCCGAAAGAATGCATCAGGTCAAAGACTTGATCACAAGAGACAACGATAGGAAAATTGTTGTGCTATCTGCTCTTTCCGGTACAACCAACGCCCTTGTTGGAATCGGTGAAGCATTGGCGGATGCCAATAAAGACCTTGCCAAAGAGCGGATTGATGTGCTTCACAAACACTACCTTACTTTTTATAAAGATCTCGTGAAGACTGATGCTGCCAGGTCAAAAGCAGAAAAAATCATCAAAGAACACTTTGAATTTCTCAATATCATTCTCAAAATTTCATTTAACGAGGCTATAAACAGAGATATTCTTGCACAGGGAGAATTGCTGTCAACAAAACTCTTTTATACACTATTACAGGAATTGGAAATTAATGCCGTATTCCTTCCGGCTTTGGATTTTATGAGCATTGATGAAAATCATGAACCTGAACTGAAAAAGATTTCTGAAAAACTAAAAGTCATACTTACCAATTATCCTGAGGATGGCATTTTTGTTACCCAAGGCTACATCTGTAAAAACCACAGAAATGAAGTAGATAACCTCAAAAGAGGGGGTTCGGACTATTCCGCTTCTTTGATAGGTGCGGCCATCAACGCCGATGTAGTCGAAATCTGGACAGACATTGACGGCATGCATAACAACGACCCGAGGATCGTAGACAAAACCCGTCCTATTGCCCAATTGTCCTTTGACGAAGCGGCGGAGTTGGCTTATTTCGGAGCAAAAATCCTCCATCCTGCATCCATTTGGCCTGCCCAGCAATATAATATTGCCGTCAAATTATTGAATACCATGGAACCTGACGCCCTTGGCACTACTATCACAGCCAAAGAAATCGGTTCCGGTGTTAAAGCCTTGGCTGCCAAAGACGGCATTACCGCCATCAAGATCAAATCCAGTAGAATGTTATTGGCCTATGGTTTTCTCAGAAAGGTATTCGAGGTATTTGAAAAGTATAAAACTTCAATCGATATGATCACTACTTCCGAAGTGGCTGTGTCTGTCACCATTGATGACCTTTCCTACCTTAATGAAATTGTAAAAGAACTAGAGGGATATGGTACAGTGGAAGTTGACCAAAATCAGGCCATCGTATCCATAGTGGGCAATATGATTGCTGAATCCAAAGGTACCGTCGCCAATATCATGGATTGTCTTCGTGAATACCCCTTGCGGATGGTTTCCTATGGTGGCAGCCGTCATAACGTTTCCATTCTGGTAGATGCTCAATTTAAAAATGACGCATTGAAGAGCTTGAATGAGGGTCTGTTTGAATGGTGAGAGAATGGAAGGATGTAGGGTATTAAAAGGTACAAAGTACTATGTACCAAGTACCAAAAAGGGGTTAGTATTTGATAAGGGTTCTTCGTTCAGAATGTCCGACATTTTGAAAATGTTCAGAAAAGGGGAATGACATCAAGTTAACCGTCATCCCGAGTCCCCAACATTTTAGAAATGTTCAGAAAAGGTAATGACATCAAGTTACTTGCTAGGTTGCCGTCATCCTGAGGCACGAAGGATCTCCAGAGGTCCTATTTATGTTAATTCTATCATTTACTGATCCTCGAGAGATGCTTCCTTAGTCAGCATGACGCAAACCGCCATGGCATTCGGGCTTGACAAACTCTACATCAATGAATATTTCTTTACAACCTCGCCATCCACCTGGCCAGCAAAACCTCATGGACCAGATATGCCTCATCATCCACCACTACCAATTCTGATTTTTGCAGGGATTTTAGGGCGGTGTTTACTGTGCTTGCAGCTCCTAGTCTGTGTTTTTGGATAAAGTCTTTGCTTAAGGGATTGTATAAAGGCTCTTCTTTGGCGATGGCCTTAAATACATTCCACTGGGTTCGGGTCAGCATTTTGGAGAAATTGGCGAACATCCCTTGCTGTTGTTCCAATATGTCCTGATAGATTTTTTGAATATGTTCATCCCTGACTTGGGAATATTGTGAATAAAGGTAATTACACACCAACTGTATGGTAAAGGTCTGCCCCCTGGCCCAGGTATAAATCATTTCTATTTGTTCATTGGAAATACTTTTCCCTTTAGTTTTGAAATGACCCTGAATGAAAGGAATGTACTTTTCCAAAGATATGGGCAAGAGTGACATCAATTGTGCACTCTGATAAAATGGGCGGCTATTTTCCGCAAACATTTCTACCATCATGGTCCGATGACTTCCACATAAAATGAACCTGATGTCAGGAAACTGCTGGGTCCATGCCCTGAATAAGGCCTCGGCATTATCCTGCTCGTGATGCGCTACCTGTTGGAATTCATCAATGGTGATGACGATCTTCTTTTTTCTTTCCCTGAGAAATTCACCCAATGCATGCAAGGAATGCTCCTCCGTACCGGGCTGTCTCATCCCCAAGCTCAATTCTGGTGCTCCACTATAGGGGTCAAAACTGATGGTCGCCCCCATCATTGACAACAGTTTTTGCATGGCTGCCGAAAACCCTATTTTGGTTTTTCCATATTTATCATAGATCCCTGACGTGATTGTCTTCACGGCATCTTCAATGGTATGTGTCGCCAAAAAATCCACATACAATGTTTCATACTTCCCTGTGTCCTCCAATTCTTCAAAAAACCGCTGGATCAAAGCGGATTTCCCAAGCCTTCTCCAAGCATACAAAACGACATTTCTGTCATTATCTATATGATTTTGAAGCTTATCTAAATCATCTTCCCTATCACAGAAATATTTTTTTCCATGATAGGTATTGAGTACAAATGGGTTACCGGGTGGTTTCATTGACATCTTGCTTATTGATTTTGTATTCTCATTACGTACATTGCGTTACGTAATGTACGTAACGTAATTTGCGTAACGCAATGTACGTAACAAATTTAGAAATACAAATTTTGAAAGTATAATCTCTTTTAGTTTTTAAAGCTCTTTTTCCCCAAATTCGGGCATGAAAATAATCTCTCTGTTGGTATTGGCAATACTCATTTTTCAAGGAGTATCCGCGCAGGAAAAATATATAACCCTTTTTGAGCAAACGGAAGGGAAGGAGACACCAATCTATTCTGAAGTAATCCAATACTTTCAAACGTTGGCCAATGATTTTAAAGAAGTCAAAATGGTGGAAATGGGAATGACGGACAGTGGATTTCCACTCCATGTCCTGTTATTTGACAGACAGGAAATATTTGACCCTAAAAAATGGCATGAGGCAAACCGGTTGGTGCTATTTATCAACAATGGGATTCATCCAGGCGAGCCTGATGGTATTGATGCTTCGATGATGTTTTTGAGGGATATTCTCTTGAACAAAATAGAGGTTCCTGAAGATCTTGCGATGGCCATAATCCCTGTTTACAACATCGGGGGCCATCTGAACAGAGGCTCTTTCAGTAGGGTCAACCAAAATGGACCAGAGGAATTTGGCTTTAGGGGCAATGCCAGAAACTTTGATCTTAACAGGGACTTTATCAAAGCCGACACAAAAAATACAAGGTCATTTCAACAGATTTTTACGTGGCTGAAGCCACAGCTATTTATCGATACCCATGTCAGCAATGGCGCAGACTACCAACATGTGATGACATTGGTTTCTACCAGTCATGACATGTTGGGAGGAGAAATGGGCAACTATTTAGATCAGGAACTGCATCCAAAACTCTACAGTGGGATGAAATCCAAAGACTTTCCCATGGCTCCCTATGTCAATGCCTGGGGAGGAAAACCTGAGGATGGATGGGCACAGTTCAAGGACAATGGCAGGTACAGCAGCGGTTATGCTGCGCTTTTTGGAACTTTGAGTTTTATGCCGGAGACGCATATGCTGAAACCATATGACCAAAGGGTAGCCTCCACCTATGCCCTGATGGAGACCTTTATGGAAATCATCCGGGAAGATGCTACAAAAATCGTGACCAAAGCCGATGCTGACCGGAAGGAGAAAAGGGAGCAAGAGGAATTTTGTTTCAATTTTATATTGGACAGAGACCAGCACAAATTGATAGAGTATATGGGTTATGAATCAGGTCAAAAGCCTTCTGATATCTCCGGATTGCCAAGATTATACTATGACCGAAGCAAGCCATTTACCAAAGAAGTCAAATTCTATGACACCTATACTGCAGGATTGAATATCAAAAAACCAGAAGCTTATATCATTCCGCAGGGTTGGTTTACCGTCATAGAAAACCTTCAAAGAAATGGTGTACAAATGGATGAAATCAAGAATGATACAGTTATTCCGGTGACTATCTATCATGTTGCAGATTTTCAGACCGCACAGCGACCTTACGAAGGCCACTACCTGCATTCCAATACTCAAATTATACTATCCCACGCTATGATAAACTTTCGGGCAGGTGACCTGATGATTCCCATGAATCAGGAAGCCAACCGCTATATCATGGAAGTATTGGAACCTCAATCGGAGGACAGCTTCTTCAATTGGAATTTCTTTGACACTATCTTACAGGCCAAAGAAGGTTATTCTGCCTATGTATTTGAAGATTTGGCTTCGGAATACCTGAAACAAAATCCGGAGGTGAAAAAAGAACTGGAAGAAGCCAAGTCCAAAGACGAGGAGTTGGCAAAAAGTGGGCCTGCCCAATTAAGATGGGTTTACGAACATTCTCCATGGAAGGAAAAGGAACATAACCGGTACCCGGTGTATAGGGTGGAAAAATGATGGCCATAATTCATCTAAAGGTTATTCCTCAAAAAAAATAGATCATAGGGTTAGAAGATATTTATGGATACTTAATATTTGTTGATATTTGTGACCCTATATATTTTCATTCTCATGACCAATACATCCAATCAATCCTTCCTCCAAAAACTCCAATCCAAATGGAACCTGAAAAGTCTCCGACAGGTGGTATTGGTCTTGATTGTTTTTGCTCTGACCGGATTTACTATTCTTTTTATCAAGAAACCTATTTTTGACTTTTTGGGAATAAGCATGGAAAGGGGTGGGTTTTGGAAAACAGTGCTTTACCTGCTGCTTGTCCTTCCCCTTTACCAGATTATCCTTTTGATGTGGGGATTTGTCTTTGGACAATTTGACTTCTTTTGGGAAAAGGAAAAACAATTTTTGAGAAGAATCACAGGTCATAGAAAGTCTGAAAAAGAAGAATAAATTCAAATGATTTCTAGGATCTGCGCTCCCTAACTGACTAAAAAGGTTATCCTTACAACCTTTCCATCCCAAAACATATAGCAGGACTATCATGTTTTTCCTTTACAAATCGGACAAAAAAAGAAGCTTTGTCTTCCACCTCCCATCTTATTGTTTAGATTTGCAGGTTAGATAATTGAATAGATATTTTCCATGGCAAAAAAGAGAGGCACTGCTCTTGAAGAACACGAAAAGCGAAAGCTGAACAAACAAAATCTGAATAAACTTGGTGGTATTTTTAGGTTTGTTCTACCCTATAAAGTAAATTTTTTACTGGGGATGGCATTTCTGCTTTTTTCAAGCTTGACCTTATTGACATTCCCCTTCGTTGCTGGGAAACTGATTGATACTGCTTCAGGAGAGACTTGGTTGGTAAATGACATCAATAGTATTGCATATATTTTATTGGGAATATTATTGGTACAAAGTATATTTTCATTTTTCAGAGTGTGGTTGTTCGCAAAGGTTTCTGAGCGCAGTATGCGGGATATCAGGATCTCATTGTACGGTCAACTTGTACAACTGCCCATGACATTCTTTGACAAAAGAAGAACCGGAGAATTGATTTCCAGAATCACCGCTGACGTCAGCATGCTTCAGGACACCTTCTCTGTGACTTTGGCAGAATTGTTCAGACAGATTATTACCTTACTAGCAGGGGTGGTCTTTTTGATGGTGACGACACCAAAGTTAACATTGTTTATGTTGGCCACTTTCCCAGTTTTGGTGATTATCGCAATGGTGTTTGGGAAATTTATCCGAAAACTATCTAAACAAGCCCAGGATGAACTAGCTGCTGCCAATGTCATTGTAGAAGAAACCTTGCAATCCATCATGACTGTAAAATCATTTGCCGGGGAGGAATACGAATCCAACCGCTACAGAAAAGGCCTAAATCGAGTTGTGGATGTGGCTTTAAAGGCAGCCGGATTCAGAGGGGCATTCATCTCATTTATCATTTTTGCTTTGTTTGGGGGTATTGTAGCTGTGATGTGGTATGGGGCAACGCTTGTCGCATCAGGTGAGATGACTGTTGGAGACTTGGTTTCTTTTGTCCT
This sequence comes from Aquiflexum sp., assembly GCF_041751335.1. GTDB lineage: Bacteria > Bacteroidota > Bacteroidia > Cytophagales > Cyclobacteriaceae > Aquiflexum. The sequence continues at coordinate 27,445 of NZ_JBGSXS010000155.1, read as the reverse complement.
GTACACAACTTTTATCGGTGGGTCCATCGCCGGTTTGGGAGATATTTATGGACAGATTCAAAAAGCTATTGGGTCTTCTGAAAGGGTTTTGGAGATTTTGGATGAAGAACCGGAAATATCGACAGCTGACTTTCAAAAAGTCCGGATGTCCGGGGATGTTCAATTTGAGCAGGTTGGCTTTAATTATCCAACCAGGCCTGAACTAGAGGTGCTTAAAAATATCAATTTACATATCCCGGCTGGAGAGAAAGTGGCCCTTGCCGGACAGAGTGGTGCTGGAAAATCTACCATCATACAGTTGCTGCTTAAATTTTACCCTGTAGAAAAAGGTGCTATTCTGGTGGATGGAATAAAGATATCAGATTGGAATCTGAAACAGCTACGTTCGAATATCGGCATTGTTCCGCAGGAGGTTTTGCTTTTTGGGGGCAGTATCAAAGAAAACATCGCCTATGCCAAGCCTGATGCTACAGAAGAAGAAATTATAGAAGCTGCCAAAAAAGCCAATGCATGGCAATTTATCAGCAGATTTCCGGAAGGTTTGGAAACAACTGTCGGTGAACGTGGGATCAAACTCTCAGGAGGCCAAAGGCAAAGAGTGGCCATAGCGCGTGCCATTTTGAAAGACCCTGCTATTTTGATTTTGGATGAGGCAACTTCTTCCTTGGATGCCGAATCTGAAGCATTGGTACAGGAGGCTTTGGATGAACTGATGAAAAATAGGACGACCATTATCATCGCCCACAGACTTGCCACCATCCGAAAAGTTGACAGGATCTATGTACTCAAAGATGGGGAAATCGTCGAGGAAGGAACTCATGAAACTTTGGCTGTACAGGAAGATGGCTTCTATGCCAATCTGGTTCGGTTGCAGTTTGCGGAGTGAAAAAAGTTACAAAACTCTCCAAGGGTTTTAAAACTCTTGAAGAGTTAGACGAATAACATGACCTTTTTTTCATAAATTATTGCCCCTACTCTTGTCTTCACGAGCAGCAAACCCAGTTAAAATAAAGTGCGCGTGCCAGCAGAATCCTTCAATTCTCCAAGATTTTTATCCTAATAAACCCCAACTCATCCTCCACATTTTCATGGAGCCAAATGGCGCCACCTTTGGCAAAATGGGAGCTTGAAGGTGATTTTATATAATCATTGATTTTTGTCTCTCCTATCATTTGAAGGTCATTATCAAATATGGTCAGGAACACATCCGCATTCTCAAATTCACCATCGGGATTCATTTTGGAAATATGAGACAGCCTGTAATATCTATTATTTGGCTCATCAAACAAAAATGGACCAAACTCAATTTGGCTATTCATTTTTCCATATTCAGCACCCATTTCTTCTTGAGAACTGACCAATGTTTTGAAATTGGCCGTTTTGCCATTTGGTGTGAGTTGACTTTCAAAATTCCTTCCGATAACCGTATCCTCCTTCGACTTGTAGATGATGACTTCATTGAAAATACTATTGCTGATGATTAAATCCTCATTCCATGGATGAAAATCGATAGAAGGATGTAGAGTCATCATACCGCGTCCTTCCATTTCCATGTGAATTTGAAAGTCTTTGAGTTTTTCAAATTGTGGGATTTCTATCCTCTTTACCGTGTTGTCAGTGGTATTAACCTTTGCAATGAAGTTACTATGTTCGGGATGATTAGAAATCCGGGTGTAGAATTCGTCTTTGCCTTTTGTAAAAGTATAGCCCGGAGATAAATCTTCACCTTCCTTCAATTGTTCCCCCTCAAATTTTTGATTTCTAAAGTTAAATTCCCAAATTCTTTCACCTTTTTCATTGACTATCAAACTGTTCATGAAACTTGAAAAGGCATATTCATCCTCGGATATATAGGTAAAAAAGTTAAGGAAAGTACCCAAACCATTTGGCCCATCTTTTTCAAATTGAATTTTTCGGACCAATTCCAGATTCTCAAGGTCAATCATTTCCAACAGATATTGTTTTTCATCAAACTTGTAAAGATATCTCTTATCCTTACTTAGGTCGGACATATACAGGTTGGAACCTGCCATCAGGATTTCTCCTTTGGAATCCACCATCATGGTATCAATCTTAACCGTAAAATCAATAGAACCATTACCAGTACCTTTTTCCCCATCTTTACCACAGGACCATAATACCAACAGCCCGAATATAAAAGTTAGCTTTCTCATTTTAAATGTGTTTCCCTAAAATTAAAACCAGAACAGATATCAAGCAAGGCTTTAGTTATTTTTTGCAGTGATTTTCAACTAAGCGTTTTTTTTTCGTACTCTTTTTATACCTTTCCCCTGAAACTGAAATTCAAAAGAAAATGAAGAAACTAAATTATTTTTTATTGGCAATATTAACTACCGCCTTCTTCTCCTGTATTGAGGATAAACTTCCTGATTTTAGTGAATGTAAAGATTCAGGGTCATTGTCTCATCTTCAAACAGAATTGTTGGGCACATGGGAATGGCAGTTTATCATGTGCTGTCCTGAATCAAATGAAGGAATGAAAAAAGATTCGAATGCATATTTAGGAACCAAAATCACCTTTTTTAATGATGGTACAGGTAAAAAAGAGGACAAATCAGGAATTGAAGATTTTTCATGGTCCCTAAAAACAGTTGATACCAATTATTTCGGGATTGATTCAGATCCTGTTTTACACTCAATATTTGGAAGATTATTTATATGTAATGACAATCTGTGGGCAAATGACAGTTATCGTGATGGTGCTGACAATTACTTCAACAAAATCATAGAAGCTCAAATGAAGCCTAAATGAATTAAATCAGCCAAATCTGCGTCATCAGCGTTCCATCAAATCACAAAATTAAAACATCCTCTTTTGAGATCCTACACCACTACCCCATACAATTCCTTCAACTTCTCAACGGTAAAATCAATCTCTTCCTTAGTATTGAACCTGCTAAAAGAAAACCTGACGGACTCCCGCTCATAGTCATGGTTCAATGCCCTTAGGACATGAGACCCTACAGTCGCCCCACTGCTACAAGCCGATCCTCCAGAAGCTGAAATACCATGCAAGTCCAGATTAAACAGTAACATTCCCCTATTTTCTTCCGAAGGAGGTAAGCTTACATTTAATACAGTGTAAAGGCTCTTATCCAAATGCTCCGAGAGTCCATTAAATTCAATTCCGGGAATGTCATTTTTTAATAATCCGATAAAATACTTCTTCAGACCCTCAATATGGGATTGATGTCCCGACATATCCTCATAAGCCAATTCCAATGCTTTGGCAATGCCCACTATTCCTATCACATTTTCGGTTCCTCCACGCATATTCCGCTCTTGGGCGCCTCCATAGATAAAGGGATGGATTTTTTTGTCTTTTCTCACATACAGGAATCCTGAACCTTTTGGCCCATGGAATTTATGCCCACCGGCAACCACAGAATCTACTGGAAGATTTTTCAGGTCATGTACATAATGTCCCATAGTCTGCACTGTATCCGAATGAAAAAACCCTTCATACTCTTTCACCAAATTCCCCATTGTATTCAAGTCATTGATGTTTCCAATTTCATTGTTGGCATGCATGAGAGAAACCATGGACTTTGGATTTTGCTTCAATAACTCCTGTAAATGATCCAAGTTGATTTCTCCTTGGGAGTTTACCTCTACCAGACTCAAACTTACCTTTCCCTTTTTAGCACATTCTTCCAAAGTATGCAAAACCGCATGATGCTCAATGGGTGAAGTGATGGCATGAGTAATCCCATGGGTTTCAATACCACACACAATGGCTGTATTATCTGCTTCTGTACCACCGGATGTAAAAAATATCTCAGCTGGAGAAGCATTCAGCAATTCCGCGACTTTCTTCCTTGCTTTTTCAATGGCAGACCTGACCTGTCTTCCATGACTGTGAACAGAGGAGGGATTGCCATAATGTTCCTTCATGTAGGGAATCATTGCTTCAACTACCCTGTCATCCATGGCTGTAGTTGCTGCATTGTCTAAATAAACTCTCATTTTTAATTTTATTTGGGTTGGGGTTTCAATTTGTAAGCCTTACAGGTTTTTATCAAGTTTATCAGCCAGTGTTTGTGTCTTCACAAACACTACCAAACCATTATCAACTTGAGCCAATGTTTGTGTCTCACTAACATTAACCACTATCAATTAGACCCTTTGACCACTTCCCTGATATCCAACATGATTTTGTTGGCCAAATGGTCAGCAGTCGCCTGGGATTCTGATTCGGAATAAATCCTAATGATGGGTTCGGTGTTGGATTTTCTCAAATGCACCCATTCTTTTTCGAATTCTATTTTTACGCCATCGATATCATTGATGGGCTGTTTGCTGTATTTTTTCTTGATGGCTTCAAGCACTTTGTCCACATCGATTTCAGGGGTGAGTTCAATTTTGTTTTTAGAAATATGGTAATTCGGATAGGTTGCTCTCAGTCTGGAAATGGTCTTGCCGAATTTGGCCAAATGCGTCAAAAACAATCCGATACCTACCAAAGCATCCCTTCCATAGTGTGATTCGGGATAAATCACCCCGCCATTTCCTTCTCCTCCGATGATGGCATTGGTCTCTTTCATTTTGTTGACCACATTGACCTCTCCAACAGCTGCAGCTTTGTATTGTCCTCCTCTTTTTTCAGTCACATCTCTCAATGCCCTGGTTGAACTCAGGTTGGACACTGTATTGCCTGGGGTTTTTGAAAGCACATAATCCGCTACGGCCACCAAGGTATATTCCTCTCCAAACGGACTGCCATCTTCATTCATAAAGCATAGCCTATCCACGTCCGGATCTACCACAATCCCCAAATCATATTTACCTTTTTTCAATTTTTCAGAAATATCTCTAAGGTTTTCAGGAAGTGGTTCCGGATTGTGGGGGAAATTACCATCAGGTATACAGTACATTTCCTCTATATCCTCGACGCCAAGGGCTCTCAGTAATTTTGGTAGCGCTATTCCACCTGTAGAATTCACACAATCAATAACCACTTTAAATTTTCTCGCAGCAATGGCATCCTTGTCAACTAGATTCAACCTCAAAACATGGTCCACATGCCTATCTATATAATCATCAATCTGGGTATACTTTCCCAATTTCCTGACTTCAGCGAATGAAAAATCTTCATTTTCGGCACTTTCAAGAATTGATTTCCCTTCAAGATCAGAAATAAATTCACCTTTATCATTTAAAAGTTTCAGTGCATTCCATTGTACGGGGTTGTGACTTGCCGTCAGAATTATTCCTCCACCAGCTTTTTCCAACGGAACGGCTAATTCTACAGTTGGAGTTGTACTAAGACCCAGGTCTATGACATCAATACCAAGCCCTTGCAGCGTTGCTGAGACAAGCTTTGATACCATTTCGCCTGATATCCTGGCATCTCTGCCGATGACTACTTTAGGGTTTTGAGTATGATTTATCACCCAAGACCCATAAGCAGAGGTAAATTTGACAATGTCCAATGGAGTAAGACCTTCACCAGGTTTGCCACCAATAGTACCACGAATGCCTGAAATAGATTTGATTAATGCCACAAGAAAACGATTAAGTTAAAATAGAAAAATCCTGACTGTGTCAGGAGCAAAAAACTGATTACTTAAATTTGGCCATAACCTTGTCCACTTCATTGTCAGGGTTGCCGCAGGAACTTTCAGAATCTACGGTTTTACCACAGTAGCCGCAGGTTCCTCCATCTTTGTTAAGGTAAGGATTCTGTGAAGCACAGGTGCCTTTAAATTCACCGTTTTTCAGAAATATCAGCCTGACGGACATCAAAACGAAGAATAATGCCAGAAAGCCTAAAGTCAAGTACAAGGTTGTCATATCAATTTAATTTGCGCAAATTTACGTAATACTTTGAAAACGTCCTCACCTTCCGATTAGTTTCCCCTCATATGTCTGAATTATCCTCCAGAAAATCCCAACTTGAAGCATTTGATAGACTATTGACGATCATGGATGAACTGCGGGATCAGTGTCCTTGGGACCGAAAACAAACATTGGAAAGCCTGAGGCACCTTACCATAGAAGAAACCTTTGAACTTTCGGATGCCATCATAGAAAATAACCTCAATGAGATCAAAAAAGAATTGGGAGATATCCTTTTGCATATTGTTTTTTATGCCAAAATAGGATCTGAAAAAAATTCCTTTGATATAGGGACTGTGATTGATAGCCTATGTGAAAAACTGATCCGAAGACATCCGCATATCTATGGAGATACCAAAGCCGAAGATGAGGAAACAGTCAAACAGAATTGGGAGAAAATCAAATTACTGGAAAAAGGAAATATATCTGTTCTCGGAGGGGTACCCAAATCTCTTCCTGCACTTATCAAAGCCATGCGGATTCAAGAGAAAGCCCGGGGAGTAGGGTTCGACTGGGAAGAGAAACATCAGGTCTGGGAAAAAGTAGAAGAGGAAATGCAGGAATTCAAAGAAGCTTTCAATGCATCAGAAGATGATGAAATCAACAAAGAGACAGCCTCAGGAGAATTTGGGGATTTACTTTTTTCTTTGATCAATTATGCACGGTTTATCGATATCAATCCCGAAGAGGCCTTGGAACGTACCAACGTGAAATTTATCAAGCGATTCCAATACCTCGAAAAAGCCGCCAAAGAATCTGGGAAAATGATTGAGGATATGACCTTGGCTGAAATGGATGTGTATTGGGAAGAGGCGAAGAAGTTATGATACTTTAAGAATTTACAGAGGGTAGATATTAATAGATACTAATTGATATTTTCGATAGTGTAAACAACCCTTTTTAAATTCTTCATCAAATTTTCGGTTAGGAAATGTAAATTGGAAAAGTAAGTTGTGAATCTTTCAGGTTATTCATTAAAAATTCCGATTATGAATCCATTGCCTAAGAACCCTTGTTTTCTTTTGCCAATTCAAGATTATTTTTATAGACCTCGTTGGTAGGATCCGATTCGACTGCTTTAGCAAAATATTCACATGCTTTTTCAAAATCAGATTCCTTATAGGAGAGTTTCCCCAATCCATTGAGGGAAACGGGTGAGGGGCCAAGACTTAAGGCTTTTTGATAATCCAAGAAAGCCTCCTTGTTCCAGCCCAAAGATTCCTTTGCCTGAGCCCTATTTTCCCATAAAATTGCTTCATTTTGAGAGATGATTATTGCTTTCGAAAAATATTCAACGGCCTTCTCAAATTGACTTTGTTCCATCTCTATTATTCCCAATTGATTGAAGACAATTTTACTTTCTGCTATTGACAAAGACTTTAAAAAATCCTGTTCCGCCGAGGTGAAATCTTGAAGTGCATAGTAGGCCAAGCCTCGATTTTCATAAAGGATGGCTTTGGAGCCGTCCAATTCTATGGCTTTGGAATAATTTTCAATTGCTTCATGGAAATTTTTAGTCCAGTAATTTAACTTTCCGATTGAATTGTATGTAATGGGATCCTCTTTGATTTCAATCACCTCCGAATAGTCAGCCAATGCATCTTGATACAAGCCCATAGCCTCAAAGGCCAAAGCTCTATTTTCCCAGAAAACCGGGTTGAAATGATCCATTTCGATTGCTTGAGTGTAATATTGAATTGCTTCTTTATTTTTACCTTGCATGTATAGAGACAAACCTAGGAGGTTGTACCTGAGAGGGCTACCTTCAATTTCCAGGGCTTTTTTGGAATCAAGTTCCGCTAAGCTATAGTTCTTTGAATTTTCATAAGCCAATGCCCTGTTTTCCCAGTAAATTGGATTATTGGCATCAAGCTCCAAGGCTTTTGAATAATAGACAATGGCCTCATCAATTTTTCCCTGTTTGTGTAAAGACAGGCCCAAAATGTTGTTTCTCCCAGAACTATCTTCAATTTCCAGGGCTTTTTTGGAATCCATTTCCGCAAACTCATAGTTTCCTGCCTTTTCATACGCCAATGCCCTGTTTTCCCAATAAATTGGATTATTGCCATCAAGCTGCAAAGCTTTGGAATAAAAGTCTATCGCTTCCATAAATTTCCCTTGCAAATACTTCATGACACCTATGGCATTAAATGAAAAGTCACTCTCTTTGATCTCAATTGATCTTTGATATTCCTGAATAGCTTCATCGTAAAGCTCAAGATTCCTATAGGCTGAAGCTCGGTTTTCTATATAAACTCTATTTGTTGGTTCATCATTTTCGGCCTTTGTAAAGTATTCCAGAGCGGATTGGAAATCATTCAGCTTAAAATAGATAAGTCCCAATAAATTGAATCTCGCTGGAGTTTCTTCCAATGACAAAGCATGTTGAATATCATTTTCCGCTGGCCGTAAATTCTCCAATTTCTCATTGGCATACGCACGGTTTTCCCAATACATTGCGTAGTCCGGATTCAGTTCAATGGCTTTGGAATAATATATTACTGCCTCTTCGTTTTTTTCCTGCCAGTATTTCAATCTTCCTACGGCATTGTACAAAAAATCATCTTCCTGAAATTCAAGAGACCTGAGGTAATCAGAAATCGCAAAATCATAATTATTTATCTTTTCTTGGACCAAGCCCCTGTTCTCCCAAAAGATGCGATTATCCGGGACCAGAGTTATGGCCTTATCGTAATAATCCAGAGCTCTTGAATAGTCCTCAATGTTATAATGAAATACACCGGCCTCATTGAAATACTCTGCTTTATGTGGAAAACTAGCCACTAGATTGTCATAAAAATCAACCATCAATTCATTTCCACCAATCTTCTCTAAGGCACTTTTGAGATTAGTATGATAAACAATTTCATATTTATATTCATTGATGGCCTTTCTATAATATTCAGCTGACTTTTCATTTTCACCCAAGTTATAATACAAAATGCCCAACATATTATAAACCCTGTCGTCTCCCATAGTTCTGATGCCCAAACACTTTTGATAGTATTCAATCGACTTTGGAATATTGTTTAATTGGTCCGATTCATTAAGCCAACCCAAAGCCCAATAAGCAGCAAAATTCAAGGATTCCTTTTTGGGATAAACAGCAGCTTTCAACCATTTTTCCGCTTCTTCAAAATCAGATTTATCTGCATAGACGTAAGCCAGGTCGATTTTTCCAGAAGAGAAATCAGGTTTAAGTTCGATAGCTTTCAAATAATATTCTATTGATTTTTCATAATTTTTGGCTTTTTTGAACCCATTACCCGCATCCATATGGAGGATGTATAGTTTATTCCCGAATTCCTCGTTTTCCAGAAAGCTACATGCCTTCTCCAGCAATTTTTGGATTTCTCCGGGCCTTGTTTCAAAAAAAACCGGTTCCCCCATTAAGTTTATCAATTTGGAATAAGGCAAATATTCCAAAAAATTGATCTGAACGGCATCATTATACCATTGTTCGGCTGTTTCAAATTTCTGCTCATTTAGGTAAGAATCCCCTAAATAATTATAATTCTCGATATGATTCGGATCCACATTGATGGCGTTCAACAATAAAGTCCTCGCTTTGTCAAGATTATTTTCTATGATCAGCAATTCTCCCTTGACCCGGTTGATCAATTTATTATCAGGAAAAACTTCCTCTGATTTTTGAATCAAATTTTCGACTATATCAGAATAACCAAAATAATATAGGACAATTTGAGCGCTGTAAAGATAAAAATAGCTCCTTGTGGTAACAGGCAGCTTTTCATTTTCTGCAAAATTCAAAAAATAAGGATAAATTTCCGGCCACTTCGAATCCAACACCAGCTGATTTAAAGATTTAAGTTCCTCAATTTTATCCTTATCCTTAGGATTAAAGTCAAATTTGTATTTACATAAATTTCCGAAAATTTCCCCTTCCCAATTCACCAAAGCCTCAGTATAAATAATCAACCATTGGGTGAATGCCAAATCTCTATCTTTTGCCGCTTGATTCTCAATATTCCCGATAGCTTTTTCCAATAATTTATTGTTAATCCCTGATCTTAACTCCAGAATACGTTGATAATAGGCTTTTTTTTCAAATCTTTCTTTGTCTATTTTGACCTTTGACCATGCCTGTATGGTTGGGTAATTTTCATAAACTTCTGCCAGATTCTCCAGCACAATCGCCAATTCCCTCATATCACAGTCTTCATCCAAACAGGCGTTTTTGTAAATGTCCGCCAAAACCAACCTAATATCCTTTTGATTCAGATCCATAAAAAACTCAGTTTGATGAGGTTGAAGATGATGTCCTTACCCTGGCCGTTTCACTTTTGGAGGTGGATGCCGATGAGTCGGCTTTAGCCTCAGTGGAAGTCTGGACCGGTATTAATTTTCCACCACAGAAATTTTTATTACAGTATTCAAAAGTGGGGTTTTCATATACGGATGTACATCGGGAACATCGTTTTGTATTTATTTCCTTCTTTCCACTTTCCATATTTTTAATCTTGGGCATCAACCGCAATGGGCTTGTTGCCTTATTGGTAAAAACCACCGGGGTTCCAAAGAAATTGGTGTTGTAGGATTTGAAATCGCTATTGGAATTTTTAGAATACTCACAGCCCAAAAAATACCTTCCCTTACTGACCGAATGGAAAATATCATCTCCTTCCATTAAAAATTGATAGACCTCTTGGACAAAAGCATTGGAAACATCTTCGGTAATCTCATTCTGCATGGCAATAACCGGGGAAATACCTGCTTTGACTAAACCAATTCCCAAGCCACTGCCTTTCTCATCAATCTGCCCACTCTCACATGCCTGCAAAAAAACCAAAGAAGGATGCCTTATCGGGTCATTCTTTTGTTGGTCAAAGAGATCAACAAAACTTTCGGCGTTCCAATAATCAATTTTCCCATTATCACCTGCCAATCCTAAATAACTTCCATCCTTCCGCATCTCTGCATGACCCATGAAATGCAATACATAAGGACCTTCTATATTCTTCAATTCCAATGAAATCTGTTCAAAAATATTTTCTTTCGTGGGATTTTGTATGGGATATACATTGAATCCTGAAGTCTCCGGGCTGCCGTCGTCAAGTTTTGATGCGTATTTCTGGATCAAAGATTTGAAAGTATTTTGTAATCCAAGTTGATTGATGGGCCGGTCGGCAGCATTGACATAGACCAACACTACACTGATCTCTTTCATTTCATCCGGGTTGAATTTTTCCTCAGGAACCTGAAATTCTGACTTCAAAAACCGGAAAAGGTCAAATTGACTCTTTGGATCCGCCCCGATGAACAAAGGGCCTATTTTCCTCTCTTGATTGTAGGGAATGTATAAATATTCCCATGGCAGGGAAGCAAATTCATTGGTATTGTCCAGAAATTCCAAAAAAAACAAACATCTGCTGTCTTTGTCACGGATAACTTCAGCTAAAATATTTATAAAGAAAATCCTGACTTTTTCGGTAGCTGTAAGGATCTTATACAACATCTCCCCGAGTAACTCATAATCTCTCTTTTCAAAAATTTCTATGATCCTGGCCTTGTTCAACACCTTATGAAAAATCCTGGCAACATTCAACTCCAATTCAATGGATTCTCTCACGAGGATATCATCTTCCGATGATTCAACAGATCTTACAATCTGGATTTTGTTGTAATGAAACGATACTTTGATGGTCGAGACGTTCATTTTCAATTTATTTGGTTGAGCAGTTCAAGTCCCAAGCTATCCATTTCCTTTTCCCATTCATCCTGTTTTTCTTCTTTAAGGCCTTTGGAGCCGCTCAAAGGTTGTCGGGAATCAATCATTTGTTTCAAGTCTTGTCTGTAGGTATTGATCTGTTCAATAATTTGAGGACGTATCAGATCGGGACTCATTCTTATATTATCCTGTAATGAAAATAATTTCCCATTGATCAGTTTCCTTTCTTCAGCCGAAAGCTCAAACATCCCTGATATGAGTTTTTGCAGTTCCATGTACTGATGGTGAAAGGGCAAAATATCAATATCATCCCTATAACTGGTCTTCAGGATGCTGTATAAAATATAATCATTTTCCCTGTATGGTTGGGATTCATCTATTGAATTTCCGTAAAAAAGACTGTTATTCTTGACAAAAAACTTTGATGGATCAAATTTACCTTCCAGGGCATTGATAAGAACCCTGTAGCCTGAAGTAAAATTATCTTGGACGGCAGGCACATATTCCTGGCGCATACCAATGACCGGTTCTATTTCGTGGCTGTCAAACATGGCTTCAACGCTGTCCAAAACGATATTTGCAATTTTAGAGTATCCGGTTATAACTGTGGAAAAACCGGTCGGGAATGCCGCTGCGGTATTCTCAAGAAGTGACAATAATTTTCTCAGATAATTATCCTGTTTCAACCTGCCCAATACCAGACTTAGTCCAAAAAATCCGCCCCTGTATGGCTGAAGGCCTGCAATGGTCGTATCTTTGAACAAAAAGCCCTCGTTGAGTTTTTTAAATGGGGATTGCAACATATTGGGGCTGATCAAAAATGGCTGTGAGACTCTTTGTCCCCCATAAAGATATTCAGCCGTGGAAAAGACTACCGGATCGTAAGTAGAAAACCATTTTCTCTGATAAGATAGAAACATTTCATTGACCCTTACCATAAAATAATGTTGGTCCTTTTCAATTGGCTGACCCAAACCCGATTTTTGGTCAATATTTTCTGCAATTACCACGAATTGGGTTGGAGTGAAAGAAGGTGACTCTTTCACCTTTTTCCATAATGAAGAAATTCCCATAAATATTGGATTTAAAACACTTTAAATTAGTCTTTCCCAATTTATAAACCAATTTATTTGCTTCAAATTACTATACTTTATTGTTTTGGATTTTTTTAATTAAAATGTTTGGCATTTCATTGAGAAAAAACTGCCAAATGGCATAAACACAATTTCATAACTAATATCCAAATTTCGGCATGGCAAAAATCCGCACTTTAATTATTACAAAAAGCAAAACCATATATTCAAAATTTTATTTCTTTTATTTCTTTTTTTAATAGATTTTATGCTGTAAATAGTATTGATTTTCAAACAAAATCACCCAAATCTATCTCTTCAATTTCCGCAGTTTGTTTTACTGCGTTAGGTTTTATTCATCATGAAAAGTTTCACTCAAGTGGCTTTCGCATTAATTTTATTGCTGGCTACGACTTCTGCTTATTCCCAACAAACCGATTTTCTCAAAATCGATAAAGAGATAAACTTATTAATTGAACAGAAAGACTGGTTACAGGTACTGGAAATGGCGAAGACCCAAATCGCCATGGATTTAAGTCAAGGAGAAGGATATTATTACTCAGCCCTTGCCCTATTCAAAACAGGGAAAACAAAAATGGCCAAACCATACTTGGACCATGCAAAAAAACTGGGAAACGAAAACCTTTATCCCAAGATTTTTGAATTGGAAAAAACCATTGCAACAAACCAAAAAAACCCAACTGGTAAATATGGCAATCTTCCCGAAGGATTTATTCCAATAAGAAAAGTTGACAGATTTTTTTACTCCTTTGTCTATACTCCCAGCGTACCGTTTGGGATAACAATCGGAAGCATCAACCACCGTGGTATAGGTACCTACATGACCATCAGAGGCAACTCTGATATTTTACTCAAAACAGGTGACCTTACAGCCAATAACTTAGGTTCCGTTTACGGTGAAGCAGAATTTGAAAATGCAAAGACCACCGGATACATCCGCCATGGCATGGTAGAAGGGATAATGGGTATTACTTGGAAAATCCATAAACCGCTCTGGATGTATGCTGGGGCAGGATTAAATCACAGCAGAGAATTTTGGCAAGTTGAAATCCTTGAAGAAAACAGCTCCAACAAACGAAATGAATGGGCAAAAAATCCCCAAGCAAATAAAAATCAAGCTGCATTGGAAAGTGGTCTAATTCTAGATTTTAACGGATTGAACTTAAGGTTTGGAGGAAATCTTAGAGGATTTGACCTTTCCAAGGTTGAATACCATATGGGCATGGGCTTTTCACTGAAATCCAAGTGAATTTAATTCCTTATCTTTTTTGAATAAAATGTATATTCAGGTTCAAAAATTTATCCATATTGAATACGCGCATACAAAAAGAATTTTTAGAAGAGAGGTGGGGTATGCTCCATAAGCATTTTAATCAATTCTGTCAAGATAAAAACCCTGTTGATATCCACCAAATGAGGGTTTTTACAAAGAAAATCCATTCATTTGTAAAATTCCATTCTCATGCTTTTCCGAACAGTGAGGTGGTCGAGATTTTCAAACCGGTAAGAGAAATTTTTAAACATGCCGGAATCATCAGGGAAGCCCAAATACACCTGCTCAATTTTGAATTAGTTGGTCTGACAAATGAAAAACTTAAAAACCAATTAAAAAACCTGATCCAAAAGGAAACTGAAAAATTTGTTCACAAAGAGAAAAAATATCAAAAATTGCTTCAAAAGGCCGAGAAAGATTTTTACAAAGAACTTACCCCCATTTCCAAATCCCAATCGGGAAGGTTCTACAAAGATTATATCCTTGCCTCCCAACTCATTTTCAAGAAGAAAAAATTTATCCCCCATCTTCACGATTCAAGAAAGAACCTGAAATCAATCCTGCATATAACAGAATTGACCGGAAAAGGGATTAGCCAAAAGAAAGAAGTGAATGTGGAATACCTTGGAGAGCTTACCGAAAAAACCGGAAATTGGCATGACTTACATCAGACCCAATTGTGGTTGAAAGGAAAGAAAATTGATGGCATTTCCAGAAAAACATTGAATCAAAACATTGAAGATATACTTATCCAAATTGACAGCTCAAAAGAGGGTTTCAAAGAAAAGATCTTGCGGGTCTCTTCGACCGAATCTCAGATTGTGCAAGAACAATAAAAGGGAAAAGGTTATTTTTGGCAAAACCATTTTGTATGTCTGAAATCAAACTCCCGGAAGCTTTTGTACTCAGGATGAAAAACTATCTGGACGAAAAAGAATTTACGGCATTTGTAAAATCACTTGAAAAAGAGCCTCGGGTTTCTATCAGGATCAATCCTTACAAAGAAATACACCTGAAAGAAGATGTGACAAGCGTTGCTTGGAATGATGAAGGCTATTTTTTATCCGAAAGACCTTCATTTACCTTGGATCCGCTTTTTCATGCGGGATGTTATTATGTTCAGGAATCTTCCTCCATGTTTGTCGCACATATTTTAAAATGTATTCAGGCACCCAAGGACGGAATATTTTTAGATTTAGCTGCATCGCCGGGTGGCAAATCCACATTGTTGAGCAGTTTTCTTGGAAAGGATGGTTTTTTGGTAGCCAATGAAGTGATCAAAACCCGGGCAAATATCCTAAAGGAAAATATCATCAAATGGGGCTTGGGCAATACAATGGTCACCCAAAATGACCCTGAGCATTTTAGGGATCTCGAAGGTTTTTTTGATTTGTTGCTGGTAGATGCGCCATGTTCGGGAGAAGGTCTGTTCAGAAAAGATCCGGAAGCAAGGAATGAATGGTCAGAAGACAATGTCAACCTGTGTGCAGTAAGACAGGAAAGAATCATGGACCAAGCCGGTGCGCTTGTAAAAGGCGGTGGCCATCTCATATACAGCACATGCACATTCAATGAAAAAGAAAACGAGGATATGATCCGGTTTATATGTTCAGAATATGCCTATGAACCAGTCCGAATTCCCCTTGACCCCGATTGGAAAATAACCGAAAGTGCTATTGAAACTGAGGAAGGTACTTTTTATGGATACAGGTTTTATCCACATCATGTCGAAGGGGAAGGTTTTTTTATTTCAGTCTTCAAAAGACCTGAAGGTGCCTATATTCAGGAACCAAAAAAAACCAAGGATTTCAAGCATTCTCATATCAAGGCTGCCAGCAAGCAGGAAAAACAAAGATTGATTTCAGATTTGGGCTTGGATGAAAAAAGTACATTCTATAGCCTTCAGGACAGTTTCTTTTGGACCTATGCCAAACATCAAACCCATTTTGAATTCCTGAGCAGGTTTTTGAACATCAGGTATTTCGGCGTTGAGTTAGGCAAATTCAACAAAGACCAATTCATCCCAAACCATGAATTGGCGGTAAGTGTCTTACCCAAAACTGGTTTTACCACCCATGAGCTGAATCTTGACCAAGCCCTTACATTCCTTAGAAAGGATGATATGGAGGTAAGTGACATTCCTCAAGGATGGATTTTGGTCACGTATCGAAACAACCCTCTGGGTTGGATCAAAAATCTGGGCAACAGGATCAACAATAATTATCCTAAAGAATGGCGGATAAGGATGAGGTAGGCTTTCAGAATTATTCCAAATCCTTATATAAAGACATATCGATCACCTCGTTTTCAAGATAATGAGGATACATTTTGATATGCTGCTTTTTCACCTCTTTGACCAAAGATTCCCTAAAAATCTCCACATTGGTCCCCTCATGTGCTGCCATAAAAACAGGCTCAATTCCGGTTTTTTTGGTATAAGCTTCAGCCAGTTTCCCAAAATCAAGGTAATTGTTTTCCTCCACCTCAAGTTCCGTCATGTGCATCATTTCTTCTTCAGAAGGCATTTTGGGAACTAGATCAATTTTGTTGAAGACCAGCAACATTGCTTTATCCCCCGCACCGATTTCATTGAGTGTGTTGTTCACCACTGTAATATGGTCTTCGAATCCTGGATGTGAAATATCCACCACATGGACCAAGAGTTCTGCTTCCCTGATTTCGTCCAAGGTGGATTTAAAAGATTCGATCAAATGGGTAGGTAATTTTCTAATAAAACCAACCGTGTCAGAAAGCAAAAAAGGAATATTTTCCAATACCAATTTCCTGACAGTGGAATCTACCGTGGCAAAAAGTTTATTTTCTGCAAGAATTTCTGATTTTGTCATCAAGTTCATCAAGGTGCTTTTGCCCACGTTGGTGTAACCGACCAAGGCTACCCTGACTATTCCTTTCCGTCCTTTTCTTTGGGTCACTCCCTGTTTGTCGATATCCTTAAGTTTGCTTTTCAATAAGGTGATTTTGCTTCGGATATCTCTTTTATCTGTTTCAATTTCCTTTTCACCGGCACCACCCCTCGTTCCTGTACCACCTCTTTGCCTTTCCAAGTGGGTCCACATGTTGGTCAATCTCGGCAATAGGTATTGGAAACGGGCAAGTTCAACTTGGGTCTTGGCCTGTGCAGTCTGCGCCCTATTCAGAAAAATATCCAAAATCAACAAAGAACGGTCGTAGACCTTTACTTTGAGTTCATTTTCCAGATTTCGCATTTGGGAAGGTGAAAGGTCATCATCAAAAATAACCATATCTACCTCGAAGTGATCAATGTATGATTTGATTTCCTCCAATTTCCCTGAGCCTACAAACGACTTGACATCAGGCTTTTCCATTCGTTGGGTAAAGCGATAAACTGTCTTGGCTCCTAATGTCTCAGTCAAAAAAGAAAGCTCGTCAAGATATTCTGTGATCTGATGGTCTGTTTGACCTTGACGAATCAAGGCCACCAACACAGCCGTTTCTTGAACGGGAGCGGTATCATATAATTTTTGAAGCTTTCGGGAATATTTACTCATGTAAGTTTGTTTGTTTCTGGAAAAGACAAGAAGCGCATAAATAGTTCCAAATCTTAATCTCTGCCACAAATTTACCAACCTACTCCCAATAAGACTTATATTTGCGCAATTATTCGTGGAAATGAACCAATATCGACAAATTCAACAAGTCAAATTAAAACAAATGTTCACAGGACATCAGATTTGTTGATGAATATTTACGACAAGAAAATTTAAAGAATTAAGAATTATGAAAGTTTTGACTACACCTATTGAAGGACTTTTTGAAATATATCCGAATATTTTTGAAGACAATCGAGGATACTTTTTTGAATCATTCAAAAAAAATGAACTGTGCCATAATGGTATTGATAAAGAGTGGGTCCAAGAAAACCAATCTTTTTCAAAAGCAGGAACAGTAAGAGGGCTTCATTTCCAAAAAGAACCCTTTGCACAAGCAAAATTGGCCCGGGTATTGAAAGGTAAGGTATTGGATGTGGTGGTGGATCTTCGAAAAGGTTCTGTGACTTATGGTGCAGTATATACAAAAATTCTTGACGATATTCAGCACAATATGCTGTATGTACCTGAGGGTTTTGCCCATGGGTTTTCGGTACTTGAAGATGCTGTTTTTTCGTACAGGTGTTCAAATTATTACAACAAGGAGAGTGAAGGTGGCGTTATTTGGAATGACCCAAAGCTGGCGATTGACTGGGGAATAGCTATGCCGATTCTTTCAGACAAAGAT
This sequence comes from Aquiflexum sp., assembly GCF_041751335.1. Lineage (GTDB taxonomy): Bacteria > Bacteroidota > Bacteroidia > Cytophagales > Cyclobacteriaceae > Aquiflexum. The sequence goes on along the minus strand of NZ_JBGSXS010000155.1, from coordinate 9,273 downwards.
CAGATGTTGCCAACACTCGAAAAATTTACCGAAATGACCAAGGGAGGAATTTAATGGGAGTATTAGATATTTTTAATTTTATTATCAAGGATAAACCCATTCAGGATCTCGACCTGAGTTGGATGGGGGCGGATATGCATTCCCATTTGATACCGGGGATAGATGATGGTTCAAAGAGCATGGAAGAGAGTATTGCTATGATCAAAAGACTAAAAGGATATGGCCTCCAAAAAATCATCACCACGCCTCATGTCATGTCAGAATATTACAAAAATTCTCCTGAAACAATTTTGCCAGGACTAGCAAAATTGAGAGAAGCTCTTTTAGACGAGAATATTGAAATTCAGATCGAAGCCGCAGCGGAATATTTTATTGACGAAATGCTGATGGAAAAACTGAAAAATGGTGAGAAATTATTGCCTATCGGAGATAATCTGGTTCTGGTAGAAACTGGATTTATGAGCAGACCTTTGATGTTGAAAGAGATTTTTTTTGATATGGAAATGCACGGATACAAGCCTGTTTTGGCCCATCCAGAAAGGTATCAATACCTCATACAGGACAAAGATTTTCTATATGAACTGATTGATAGGGATGTTTATTTTCAGATCAACTTATTATCCCTTACAGGATTTTACTCCAAGCCAATAAAAAATTTTGCTGAATTGCTCATTGATGAAGGGAAAATAAGATTTTTTGGGACTGATTGCCACAACCACAGGTACTTGGACATGTTGGAAACATTGCCAAAATATAAGTATTTCGAGAAGATTCAGGAGATGAGTCTGCTTAACAATTCCTTATGAAAATATTGATAACAGGTGCCACGGGACTTTTTGGCAGCTACCTTGTCAAAAGATTCGCTCATGAAGGGTCTATTTTTGCATTAAAAAGAAAAAATAGTTCTGAGAAACTTTTGGGAGATGATGCATCAACGATCAATTGGATTGAAGGCGATATCCTTGACCCTATATCCCTTGAAACCGCTTTGGAAAGTATTGACATGGTCATTCATGTGGCAGGGCTGGTATCTTTTGACTCCAATGATGAGGACAAGCTCATGGAGGTCAACGTGACCGGAACTTCCAACATTGTTAATGCCATGCTGGAAAAAGGGGTGAAAAAACTTATCCATGTAAGTTCTATTTCTGCATTGGGGAGGACAGTCGATACTGTCACCTACGATGAAAATTCCAAATGGACAGCATCCAAGTACAATACACCTTATGCTATTTCAAAGTACAGGGCCGAATTGGAAGTTTGGAGAGGTGTTCAGGAGGGGATTCAGGCATTGGTAATCATGCCATCTGTGATTTTGGGAAAAATAACTGATGAAAGAAGCAGCACCCAGATTTATCATTATGTACTTGAAGAAAACAAATATTATCCGCAAGGGACTGTCAATTTTATCGACATTAGGGATGCTGTAGAGATTACATTCCAACTCTATCAAAAGGAACAGTGGGGTGAACGTTTTATTCTCAACCATAAAACAATCCTTTACAAGGAATTTTTTGAAAAAATGGCAATTGCATTTGAAAAAAAACCTCCATTTCAAAAACTGAAATCCTTTCAATTAAGGTTGGCCCTGATAGCAGTGGGGATTGGAAGAATATTAAAACTGACCAAAAGTCCTTTAAACAAACAAACTGCGATGATTTCACAACTTGAAATATATCTTGAAAACGGGAAAGTAAATTCCATTTTGGACTTTAAGTATACCCCATTGGAACAAACTTTCCAATGGGCAAAAGCGAACGAAAGGCTTTAAAGCAACGTTGACATTTCTTAATACAATTAACCGGTAAACCCATGTCATAAATCTTACCCAGATTTAAAGAGAAAAATATTTGAAGTATGATTTTGTGGCTCCTGATAATTTGGTATCTTAAGTAAGAATTTAAAATAAAGCTGATGACCGGAGATTTTGAAAACGAATGGGAGGAAGATAAAGAGTTAGTAGAAAGATTTGAAAACTCATTGAAATCCAATTTGGATTTATATTTTGAAGAGGAAGAATTAGAGAATATCATCCGCTTTTATTTCGACCAACAAAAATACCTGAAAGCGTTAAAGGCCTCTGACCATGCATTGGAGAAATTTCCCTATAGCATTGAAATAAAGCTTTTCAAGGCCCAATGCCTGATTTTTAATGATGAATTGGAAGAAGGTCTGGAAATTCTTGAAAACATCAATAACCTTTCCCCTAACAATGAAGATATCATTCTTGCCTTCAGTCAAGGACTGATGATCAATGGGAATATCAAAGAGGCGATTGTAATGTTAGAGGACTTCACCCCTTTGGCGGATGATAAAGCAGAGGTATATTATTGTCTTGGCAATCTTTACAAAGCAGACGAGAATAACGAAAAAGCCATTCATTATTATAAAGAGTGTGTCAAACTCCGCATCAATCATGAGGATGCACTTTTCCAATTGGCCATGATTACAGAGGAAGAAGGATCTTTTACAGAAATCCTTCAGTTCTATCAGGATTTCATTGATCAAGACCCTTACAGTGCAGGTGCTTGGTATAACTTGGGAGTGGTTTATAATCGCTTGGGCAGATATGAGGAAGCTATTCAGGCCTATGACTATGCGTTGATTATTGATGATGCTTTTGCATCTGCTTACTTCAACCTTGGCAATGCTTACATGAATACCGAGCAATTTGACCTTGCTTTGGAAGCATACCAAAATACGATCAACTGTGAAGGTTCGAATGCGGAGAATTGCTGTTATTTGGCAGCAGCCTACGAAAAATTGGATCAGATTGACCTTGCTTTCAAATATTTCAAAAAATCATCCAAACTTGACCCTGAATATGATGATGCCTGGTTTGGACTGGGCATGTGTATGCTCAAAAGAGAGAAGTTTTTTGAAGCCATACATTATTTCCGTAAAGCCATTAACCTGACAACAGAAAACCCCAATTATTGGGTGGGCCTGGCCGATGCGGAATATAACCTTGGCAACCTTCAAGCAAGTGCAGACGCTTATGAAGAGGCCATTAATCTTGAGGCAGGAATCATAGAAACCTACGTCAACCTTGCCATCATCTATTTTGACCAAAACCGCTTTGAGGAGGCAATCGATGTTCTCAAAGAAGGGATTGAAGAACTTCCTGAGGAGGCCGAACTGTATTACCGAATGGTTGTATACCAGTTAAAGACAGGTAAATACAAGGAAGCCTTTTCATATTTGGAAAATGCATTAACTTTGGACTTTGGGAGACATACCATGCTTTATGAATTGATGCCGGAAATCAAACATCAAAAGGCTATTTTCAAAATCATCTCCCAATATAAAGATGACGCAAAGTCATCAGAATCTTAAAATCTAATTACCTGAAATCTGTTAGAATGAATTACGTTCTTAAGAACCTGCCTGTACGTTCACAAAAGCCGCGTACGACAGGGTTTACCATGGTCATGGATAAAGGCCTTAGCATCAGGGAAGTCGAAAACTTTGTTGATTCAAACAGCGATTTTGTTGACATTGTAAAATTGGGCTGGGCAACATCCTATCTGACTAAAAACTTGGCACAAAAAATCGATATTTATCAAGATGCAGGAATCCCGGTTTATTTGGGGGGTACATTGTTTGAGGCTTTTGTAATCAGAGGTCAGTTTGAGGATTACAGAAGAGTACTTGAAAAATTTAATCTGAGATTCGCTGAGGTTTCTGATGGATCTATCAGTCTCAATCACGATAAAAAATGTGAATACATTGAAATCCTAGCAAAGGATGTCACTGTCCTTTCGGAAGTAGGGTCAAAAGATGCCGCAAAAATCATCCCTCCATATAAATGGATTGAGCAAATGCAGGGGGAACTTCAAGCAGGCTCTTGGAAGGTGATCGGAGAAGCCCGAGAAGGCGGAACCGTGGGACTTTTTAGGGATTCAGGAGAGGTAAGACAAGGATTGGTAGAAGAAATCCTCACCAAAATCCCCGAAGAAAAAATTATCTGGGAAGCCCCGCAAAAAGAGCAGCAGGTTTGGTTTGTCAAACTTTTGGGAGCTAATGTCAACCTTGGGAATATTGCTCCAAATGAACTCATTCCGCTGGAAACCATCAGGTTGGGTCTAAGAGGAGATACCTTCGACCATTTTCTGGGAGACCATCAACTATAATTTTACTGAAGTGCCATGATGGAATGGCATGATATTCATCTCGATCAATGAACCATCTGAAAGATTATATTTTGGTCTTCCTGAAAGGAATATCCATGGGAGCAGCAGATATTGTTCCTGGAGTTTCGGGAGGCTCCATTGCACTGATTACCGGGATTTACGAAAAATTGCTGGACAGTATCAAGGCCTTTGATAAAACAGCTATTGGTTTTCTTTTGCGCTTTGAGTTCAAAAAATTCTGGGAACATGTAAACGGAAGCTTTCTATTAACCCTCCTGATAGGCATACTGACAAGTATCTTTACCCTTTCAAAACTGATCACCTATTTGATGGACTACCATGCCATCCCTCTGTGGTCGTTTTTTTGCGGACTTATCATCATTTCAGCCATTATTATTCTTCGGGATATCAGCAATTGGACCATTGGCGTAATAATAGCCATACTCATTGGAACTGTGGCGGCATATTGGATTACAGGACTTCCCCCCATTGGATCACCTGACACATTATGGTTTACATTTGTAGCAGGCGCAATTGCCATATGCGCCATGATATTACCGGGGATTTCGGGTAGTTTTCTCTTATTGGTATTGGGTCAATATGAAAGAATCCTTGCTGCAGTTTCAGAAAAAAACATCCCTTTGCTGGCCGTATTTGCTGGAGGTTGTATTGTCGGTATATTGTCCTTCAGTAGATTGATTTCATGGTTGTTGAAAAAATACCATGCCATCACAATAGGATTGCTGTCCGGTTTTATGCTAGGATCTATCAATAAACTTTGGCCTTGGAAAGAAGTCATTTCCTATAGGATGTCCTCAAGCGGGGTTCAGAAACCTTTTGTAACAGAAAACATTCTACCTCAAAATTATCTTGAAGTTACAGGGCAAGAATCTTTATTTTTATTTGCCTTGCTTGCATTTTCTTTTGGTGTAATTTTGGTACTCGGTATCGAAAGAACCGCTTACTACATCAATAGGAAATGAGGAAATTTGGATTGATAGGTTATCCTTTAGGCCATTCTTTTTCGAAGAAGTATTTTACTGCTAAATTCGAAAATGAGGGAACAAAAGACTGTCAATACGATCTTTATGAAATTGAAGACATCTCGCTTCTCCCCTCCATTATCCAGAATAACCCTGATCTTCAAGGTCTAAATGTGACCGTACCTTACAAAGAAAAGGTATTGCCCTATTTGGACAGCCTTGATCCTTCCTGCAAGGAAATCGGTGCCGTAAACTGCATCAAAATCATCGATAGAAAACTTAAGGGTTATAACACCGATTACTTTGGATTCAAAGAATCGTTAGACAATTGGCTGAATGGTGAAAAGCCATATGCATTGGTATTGGGAACAGGTGGAGCGTCCAAAGCTGTGGTGAAGGCATTAAAGGATTTGGGGATTTCATACCTATTGGTATCCCGAAACCCAGGTGATGACCCGGGAATTATTTCGTATGAGGACCTTTCAAAGAGTAAATCGGTTTTGGACCGGAATCATCTGATCATCAATACCACTCCATTGGGGACCTTTCCCAAAACAGAAGAAATGCCTGCAATCAATCCCGAGTATATTTCCAGCATGCACAAGGTGTATGATTTGGTATATAATCCGGAAAAGACTTTTTTGATGCGGTCCTTAGAGGCCCGTGGCGCAGTAGTGAAAAATGGATTGGAAATGCTCCAACTTCAGGCCGAAGCTGCCTGGAGAATCTGGAACTGATTTCTGTTTGTAAAGCTATCTGATCCAAGAAAAATCACTTCTGGAAAAACCGCTTCTACAAATAAATTCACATTTAGTATTTATTATTCATAATACCTCTTTGTTTCCATCAAATTTGGAAAAATGACTTTCGAGCTGGTTAAATATCAATTCCCAGCTTCTTCGGTCTTCGGTCTTCCAGCTTCCGACAAGTCAATAAGAGGAAACTGGGAAACTGGCATCAAAGAGGGTAACCTACACAAACCAAGCCATGTACTGGAAAAAACAATCACACGAACAGATCAAAGAATCCATATTTAAAGCTTTAGAAAAAAACCTTGACTACAGAGGTGACCGCCCAATTTTAGGCGTACCGGGAACTTACTTGGACACCATGGAATTTTACCCGGATGCGCCTTTTCTTAAGGATGCCCCATTTATGTCGGCCATGGTCAGAAATCCCAACCACATCGGTGTGCATACACTCAGTGACCAATCTGTTTTAGAGGTATTTGAGGGCACACAAAGGGTAGAAAAAGACCTCATCAAGTTGGTAGCCGAAGAGATTTTCAACGGCGATGCCAATCAGCAAGATGGCTATGTGGCCACAGGCGGTACAGAAGCCAACATTCAGGCCATGTGGATTTATCGGAATTTCTTCCGAAAGGAATATGGGGCAAGAATCGGAGAAATCGGATTGGTCTATTCCCAGGATTCCCATTACTCTATGCCCAAAGGAGCAAATCTCCTCAACCTGACCAATATCATCTTGGAAGTGGATCCCGAAACCAGGGAAATCACCAAGGCTTCACTGGAAAGCAAAGTAAAAACAGCCCTAAAGGATGGCATCAAATACTTTATCGTCGTTGCCAACCTGTCCACAACCATGTTCGGTTCGGTGGATGACATCGACATGTTGGGAGAATATTTCACCAATATCAATGCTCCCTTCAAGATCCATGTAGATGCAGCTTATGGTGGATTTATTTACCCATTTACCAATCCTCTGAGCAGGTTTACTTTCCAAAATCCCTACCTAAATTCCATTACTGCTGATGGACATAAAATGCTTCAGACACCCTATGGAACCGGACTTTTCCTAATCAGAAAAGGTTATTTTGACTACGTCAAAACCGAAGAAGCACAATATATTCCCGGCAAGGACTATACTGTAAGTGGAAGCCGTTCTGGGGCAAATGCCATTTCCATGTGGATGATATTGCAGATCCATGGTTCTGAGGGCTGGAAATACAAAATGGAAATGCTCTGTGATCAAACCGAAAGAATCTGCAAAAAACTGGAAAGGATGGGCGTGGAATATTTCCGAAACCCCTACCTCAATATCATCGCCATCAAGGCAAAGTATATGTCCAAGGAACTCGCTCATAAATACTATTTGGTAGCAGACAGCTACGAACACGAAGCCAATTGGTACAAAATCGTAGTGATGCCCCACGTCAAGCCGGGAACCATTGACATGTTTTTGATGGAATTGGAGGGGGAAGTCAGGGGGAGGAAGTGAGTTGGAGTAAGATGAAGAGTGACTTTGACGCTAGGCGTAGTTTGTAACTACGCCTTTCTATCCTTGTATCCCGTACAGTAGTCGGGAGAAATTCCAGAATCAATATTTGTACGCTAGTACTTGAAGCTACTCAGGGCCGGAAGGTCTTATTGAGATGGCTTATTGGTGAATTTAAGACGTTTTACAATTGCAAATTGATAATGATTATAAGGTGTAGTTGCAAACTACACCCAGTCACCACCGGAAGTTTAAGTACACTCAGAGGGAGAAATCAAACAGAATTATTTATGATTGAACCAAATAAATCCTGCAAATTTGATATTAAATGTTAAATTCAATTTCTTAAAATCAAAAAAGATGACGGTGATAATTGATAAAACCAATTCCAAAAACATTTCCAAAATACTCAATGAAAAACTTGGGAAAAGGAAAAAGACTGGAAACATAGCTAAACACTTTGGGAAATTGAAAAGGAAAATTGATGGATTAGAATATCAACTGGATGTAAGAAAAATTTAAAGTTAATTTCACTTGAATGTTAGTAAATTTTTTAAATCTACACCATCCCCGCCACCATAAAACCCAAATAGGTCCCCAAAGCATTTCCCAAACTTCCGACCAATACCCCGGGGATCAGGAGGTCGGGACGGTTGAGGCTTTCAGCAGCTGCTAGGGCAGTGGTATTTCCGCCCACATTGGCCTGTGAAGCCACTGCAATCACATCCCAATCCATTTTGAATGCTGCCCCGACTCCAAATATCACCAATCCATGAACCAAAATAATTACTAAAACAAAAAGCATCAATGAGCCTGCAAGACTCCCAATTCCTGAAAGTGCCGACACATCACAAAGTGTCCCAATGACAGCCAGAAATATCAAAATAAAGAAAAACCCTAAAGTATGTTTCCCCTGCAAACGCTTTACAAAATTGAATTGGGCCATAACCAAGGCTAGAGTAGTTAAGGTGATGATTTCCGGTATCTGTGGAAAATAAATTGCAGTCATTTTGGAAATACCCATTCCCAACAAACCCATACCTAAGATCAAGGATAGCGATAAAATTGAGATATTTTCCTGGGTTTTGATCTTTGACGCAGATTTGGAGGAATCCAGCTTTTTGCGGGGGAAATAACGCTGCAGGTATTTGGGTAAAATCAATGTGGCTATGATCCATGGCGTCCCGAGAAGATTGTCTACTACCGTTGTGGCTGCAAACAATACTCCACTTTCATTGACCTGATAGTGCAAAGCCACCGCATTGAAATTGATACTGCCTCCAATATATGTCCCTGTAAACATCCCCGCCACAGCATGCGCCAACGGACCGATCTCCGCAGCAGGATTCACCAAAAACCAGGCAACAAATACACCAATTAATGTCCCCAGAGCTCCCAAACCGAACATCAGAAGGATGGGAAGACCGGCATCTTTAAGGCTTTTAAGATCCACTTCCAATAGTGCAATGAAAATTCCCAAAGGAGCGATATAGACAAAAACTCCTGTATAAACCGGATGACCAGCAGTGGCTGTCGGAATAATTCCCAAATTGGAAATGACTGCGCAGATAAGAATGGCAAGGATGGGCGTACCTATTGTTTTCCAACCCTGAAACCTATTTAACCAACTCGCAAAAAATACGGCCAAACAAAGCATGGCCGAAACATAAATGGGATCCTGATTCCAGAGCATCCTGAAAAATAGGCAAAAAATTATCATTCTGATAGTCAAATCAATAAGATTATCCTTTTCTTAAATAAACTTAATTTCTTTTGATAAAATGGTAATCCTATATTTAAATTTCTATATTATTCCCAATAATCATACAGTAACATTTTAACTTATGCCAAGAGCTAAATCCGATAAAGACCGAAAAATTTTTGTGTTGGATACCTCAGTCATCCTCTATGCACATAACTCC
>NZ_JBGSXS010000154.1:0-17568 GCF_041751335.1 Aquiflexum sp. | reverse complement strand
AAGAAAAAGTGGCCGCATGGGAGAGTTGATCTTTTTTGTGCGCTTGAGTCCTATCATTCCTTTTGCCTTGTCCAACTTAATGTTTGCTCTACTCAAATCAGGCTGGAAAAAACTGGTCATTTTTGGAACCATCGGCATGCTTCCCAGAACGACTTTGGTATTTATATCCGGAACCTTGGCCAATGACCTCTACACTGCCATCAGACAGGATGGTGTCAGTGAGAAAGTATGGATTTTTGTTTTCCTGTTGGTTTTGAGTTTTTGGGGGATTTGGAGGTTTTTTAAAAAGTGAGGTTTGAGAAACGAGAGACGAGAAGCGAGAAGTTAGAAACAAGATGACTCTAAACCTATTACTTTTCACATTCCCAAATCTTGGTTCTTTATTCTTGGTTCTAAAATCTACCTTCTACCCTCTAAAATCTACCCTCATCTCTCATTACCTCAACAAATACATCTTCCCATACCCTTGCTTAAAGGCTTTATCTCCTGCTGTGGCCCGGTGCTCGACAAATGTCCCATGTTTCCTGATCAGGACACGGTAGATATAGACTCCGTTGGCCAATTGGTCCCCAAACTCATCACGCCCATCCCAAGCATATTCAGATATATTGTTCCCAATTCGAAGGGGGCCCAATTCATCCTGAAGGATCTCCCTAACAACCCTTCCTGTCACCGTCATGATCTGTATTTTGATCTGATCAGGTACTTCTGAACCTGTTACTGTAAAGACAAACCTTACACTGGTACTGAATGGATTTGGGTATGGATAGAAGTTTGAAATACTGGCCTCATTAATGACCTCAAAATTGATCTCATAAGGTTTGTCTACACCAAGTTCTTCAGTTACTATCCTAAAGGTATACATGCCGTCTTCTAATGGTCCTGGGCGCAATTCTATCTTAAAGCTATTACTTTGTGTGGCTTCGGTCCAGACTACTTTTGGAGAGGAGAAATTGACTTTTTCAAACAAACAACCTTCACATGATTTTTTGAGAAAAAGCTCCATTCCCAAGGTATCCTTTTTGAGAATCAGTGACTTGTCATTTTTCAACAGGGTATTGATCATCACTGAAGGGGAAACAATATCCCCGTCCATAATATACACCCCATCAAAATTCACGTCCAAAACCGCACTGTTATTGTCAGGAATGACCACAAAATAAGTATCCAAGTCAATAAAATTATTCCGGAAGGTCAGTTCCGGATAGATCCTCGGATTGGCAAATACCTCCACTTTGTTATTTCCGGATCTACCTATGGAATTGAATTCCAAACTGAATTCATACTTTTCTCCTGCTTTGACTGCTGGAATTTTTTTGGTGAATTTTTCGATTTTCCTCTGTGTCGTATTGTTAAACTCCCATTGTACTGTCAAAGAGTCCAGAAAGTCATATTTGGAAATATTGATAAATTCAAAATCTAGACTTGCCATTTCACCTTCCTGAAGTGTTAATTTATCTTCCCTGTTTTTAAATACGAGCACGCCTTCGGGTACACCTGAATAATTGACCTGCCATTTATCTAGCTGTGATGGTGCTGTGGAAAGCTCATCTTCCATGGCATAACGAAGACGAAGTTGCGGATAAAGCTGTGGATTTATAGAACTGAGATCTATATCACCTTCCTGAATATTAGTAAAGATTACCTGCTCCTCTCCAGTGTTCCTAACTCCGATAACATCAAATACCGCAAGTTCTTCATTGAACCAATCCCTGACTTTGACTTGGTTATAGAACCGCTTCCATTCTGAAGCAGGACCAATTCTTGGTGTGATGATGCTTCCGGAAGTAAAATAACCTTCAAGATTGGTCTCAAACTCGATGACCTGTTCGTTGGTTTCGAGTTCTATATCCCTTTTGGCTACTATCTCCACTGCTTCACCTGGCTTCATACCTTTTCTGCCATACAAAATATAGGGGTCGCCATTTTTAAGGTTTCTCAATAGGGCCTCATTGGCACCTATTTGCTTCATCTTTTCAAAGTTCTCATCTGACCAGTTTTCAAAAGTGACATTACCGACTGAGAAAATAACGACATAATCCCCTTCTCTAAGACCATCAATATAATCCATCAAGAGATTTTGACCGGGTGTGTTGAGCCATGCATTTCTAAGACTCTGAATGACCTGAGGCAACCTTCCGCAGCTTCTTCCATCCAGAATATCAAAGCCCGCAACAGGGATAACTAGATAAGGAGTCAAAGACCTTTGCTCGAAGGCTACCAAACCCAATGAACCATTAGGACAGAGCCTGGTATTGGCATTGTTGACATTGTCGATGATATAAGGTACGCCCTCCAGATAAAACTGTGCATTTCTAAAAGTGAGGCTGTCTGCTTGAGTACCAAAAGTGAATACTTCAATACTGAGATTGGTATCAAGATATTTCCATTCCTTTTTAACCGGGTCAATTTCCAAGTTGCTTAATTGATTACTCTCCAATTGAGGGTTCTCTCTTTGGGTCCAACCTTCAGGACCGTTATTGATATAAGAAAAACTTCCTTTGGTCCAATCCTGGCTTTCCCCTTCTTTAGGCTCTAAAAACTTCGAACGCCAATAAAAAGTCAATGAATCCCTTTGGGTCACGTTTTGGAAAAGATTAATTTTCCAGATTGCAAGATTGCTGGTAGTGATTCTGTTTTCTCTCCGTGAAGAAGAAGTGAATTCTGGATGGGTGTCCAATTGGATGACAAGATTTCTTGCTTCAGTGGATTTACCGGGAATTTGGGCTATGAGATTGATTTCACCTTCATTTACAATCCCAAAATTCTCAGGGATTAGGTGAAGTGTTCCGCTTAATGGCACAAACTTGGTTACTGTTACCGAGTTATTGGCAAAAGTCATTTCAGGTATCGATCTTGAAGGGTTGATCTCAATTGTAAAGATATTTTCTCCAAAGGACTGTATACCGGTATTAGGCACAGAAAAATCAATGGTATCCTTTCTATATACTGGTGCCAACTTTTCTAATGGATAATTTATCTGGGTTCCATCTGGAAGCCTCCGACTGATCTTAAATTCAACAGAATCCAAATCTACCCGTCCAAGGTTTTTTAGTACAAAAGACAGTTTCAGGGAATCAGCCAAAGCATTGAATACTTCACCTTCAAAACTGCCCAAAGTCACATCTGATTCCTGTATTGAATAATCGGCTTTGTCTGCAGGAAACATTCTAATTGCAGGATCTCCAAGCATGACCAATTGCTCTGCATGCGATCTGTTTACCACCGAGGTGCCGTACCTGAAAAAAAACAATTTCTCTGCCTCTCTTTTGACAATTCCGATGGGTTGATATATCATAGTAGAATCAGAAAATGCCTTGGTGTAAATGGATTCGCTGAACCTTCTAAGATAAACATCTACACCCACATTGGCATGTGCCATAAAATTGGTTGTGCCTTTTCTCGGAGTTAAAATCCAATCTTCCCCAAAGGTAAAGGCATTGCCAAAGGAATTGCCTGCATCACAACCGTTGAGAAGCATCATTGGATATTTCCCTCTATTTTCGTAGCCCATCGTTGGGTCTGAAGCAAATCCCACTTCTATGTCAATGACTGAAGGGGCACCATGTCCAAAGAAGGTCACCAAGCTTACACCTCTGTTGATATCCTTGGAAATATCTATCAGTTCAATAGTAGAATTTGATCTTTTTCTGTAGGTGGTCACATTCCCGCCCATAAAAAGCCCTTCAGCAATAGTTTTAAAACCATTGAGAAAATTAAAATAACGTGTCAGTTCAAAAGCGGTAAGACCTCCACTGAGATGAATGATTTCTTTTTGCCAATCACCTGAAATACCCGCTGCATCTTTTTCTTTGGCTTTTTCGAGGTAATCTGCCACATTCTGTGGAGTCCGGGCAGGAATCCTACCTATCGAAACAGCAGAAACATGGGGATTCTCAGGATCAAGTCCCACACTGTAAGTGTTATCTGCATAAGGATATCCTGCAGGGGGTACCATATCCTGATAAGCAAAAATCGCAGGATTTTGTCTGTAAAAATAGTTGATGTTATTAGCTCTGGCAGTTGAGAATATTCCCATAGCCCTGCCAATTAAAAACAAAAAGTCGGGTTTGTGTACTGGATAATAGTCCTTTAAAAATTCATTTACAGCCAATGGGGTTTTTTCCCCATAAGTGAATTGGTTGTACAGTTCATCAATATTAATAGTTAAGGTATCATAACCTCCTCCTGCCGGAGATGCCCGGTGTGCAGCATAAGCAGTGACTGGATCTGCATAATTCCCTACAGGTCTCCGCAATGCCCTATTGCTAAGAATTATAAAATCAGCATGTCTATTTAGTAAATTCCTAAATCTCACAGTTTGCATCGCCCCGATCACTTTGATGTCCAATTGATTTTCAACCAATATTCTGGATCCTCTTCCTGTAACCCCTGATTGAAACCTAATCCTGTTTGAACCACTTTCCATACCCATCTGAACTGGATTAATGGGGTCACTTACCTCAAGGGCAAGATAATTGGACAGGAGATTATTGATTTCAATGGCGTTGTTACCTTCTTCAAGGACAAAGATTTCCTTCGAAAAATCCCCATTGGAAACTCTTTTGGGGTAGGTAAGAGACAGGTAACTTACACTGATATTATCTGTGGCTGCGGGTCCTATGGGAGTAATCCGGACATATAATTGCCCATTTGAATTAAAATCTGAAGCCAGAATGGTCAAGCTTTCATTGATGGCCTGATAGTTTTCGAATCCAAATGTCCCAACATCTCGCAATGTTCCCGAAGAAGGGCCAACACTGATTTGGGTTAGGTGTGGTGTCTCTGCCCTACCAGTCAGCCCAAACTCCAACTTTGCTTCACCTGAGGCAGGTATTTCACCCAATTCTGATAATATAATGGTTCTTGGATTGTTTTTTGAAATTTGGGCGCTTACCCAGCCCTGACCTTCTTCAAAATCCGATAACCTCACCCCCGGGTTGTAAAAATAACTTAAATTGTAATTTTCAAAATAAACCGTTTCTTTAACTCCATGATAGTTGTCTATTTTCGGCACTGATGGAGCAGCGACAGCACGGACACCCATTCTTTTCCCTTGATTACCTGGTGTAATAGCCAAGAAAAATGCTGTAGTATCACTATGCATGTTGTATTTGATATTACCGACATGTGCAGGATCTTTAAAAAATTTGACATCCAAAGTTCCGTCATTCTTTTTACCGTAAAAATCTATAAAATCAGCAGGGTCAAACCTGCCATCCTGTTCTCCCTGAACAAAAATGGCCACTTCCTCTCCTCTATGGAAAATCCTGATGTTTCGGGGGTCTATGACATTTGGATTGATACCGGAAGCAGACAAACTGGTAAAGTTTATCCGGTGGATTCCATCGGAAGCAGTAGGAATTTTATAGTAAGTTTGATTATAGTCAATCCACTCAGTCTGCGCAAAGCCAACGCTTAGGGATAAACCAACTATAAGCAAATAAAGAATTGTTCTCAGCATTTTATATCAATTGTCCCAACCTTTATTTATTCTGAATTTTCCGTCTAGTTTTTCCAAACTCACTTTGACCGTGAACACATGGGAATAGGGTGTTTGGGAAACCCCTCCAATATCCGTCAAAGCATAATCAATCTGAAATTTTTCATTGAGAAAAACGCCCAGACCAAAGCTTGGCTTCCAAGACATATAATAAGAAGCATCAAAATCCTTGATTCTTTGTACATGACTGCCACCTGCCCTCAAAAACACCATGTTTTTATAACTTGCCTCCAGTCCCATCCTTGGATCAAAACTAACAAGCCCTGTACGAATGATGGTGTTTCTTCTTCCATCAAATGTAAAATCCAGATCAATCACTCCCTGTATCCTGAGATCCTCAGTAATATCCAAATCTCTTGTAACACTGAAGATGGCCCTTGGCATGGTAAGTTCGATTGAATTGACCGGAATCTCATTGTTGGTCTGCGAATAAATATCCCTGACCATATCAGCATCATGAAACCATGCATTGAAAGTGGAGGTCACATCGCGAATCATAAATCCAATCCGCCATTCTTCCAAAAGGTATATGCCTCCCACATCTAAACCAAATCCCCAAGCCTGTGCAAACTTGCCCACATTTCGATGGATGATCTTGGTGTTGACCCCCAATTTAAACTGATCGCTCACATCACGGGCATAGGATAGGATAAGGGCATAATCAGCAGCATTGAAAAACTGGATGTTATTGTAATTCAAAGCCCCGCTGGCTTCATACAAAAACCTGGTGTCGGGAATGTCATCTACACCAAACCTGATCAAGGAAACACCGATTTGGTTATCTACATCAAAATTGGTGGTGTAACCCAAATAATCAAATTTGGCAATTCCTGCAAAGTATTCGGCATGCATCAAGGAGAACTCATGCTGATGCTGAACACCCAACAAACCAGCAGGATTCCAATAGGCAGCCGTGACATCCCGGACAGAAGATACCTGGGCGCCACCCATGCCAAGGGCACGGGCACCTATGCCTATGTTCATAAATTCATTGGAATATTTTGGAGCTATAGTTTGGGCATCAAGCTTAGCAAAACTGAAAAACAGCAGCATTCCAATAAAACACCTGACAATCACCATTTATCGAGTCTCAAATTCATTGCAAAGTAAAAATAATTACTTAAGTAAAAAGCTTATTCAAAGAAAATTAAACGAGCACAAAATCTAAAAATCTGTACGATTATGCACACTAAAATGTCCATTTGAACCACAATCATTTTTCCACTGACTGAAACTGCATATCAAGCTCAAAAAAAATCTTTTCATTCAATTTCTTTTGAAATGTGTCCCTATTGAAAAAAAACAAACTTTTTTTATTTTTTTTCTCTAATAAGGTACCTTTTAATAACAAGTAACATGGTATTGCAAGGTACCATTTTACACTTTGGTACAGTTTTTCTTATTTCTTTGCCAAAAGAGGTACATCATGGAATCAGATCCAAGTACCAAATAACTTAAACGATCAGAACAAATGAACGCTTCAAACACCCAGATACAAATGCGGAAAGGATTGCTGGAATTCTGCATTCTGCACATCATATCACGAGGAGAAGTTTATGCCTCTGATATGATCGAAGAACTGACCGCTGCAAAGATGATCGTTGTGGAAGGTACTCTTTATCCCTTGCTCAACAGATTGAAATCCGCCTCATTGGTTTCCTACAAATGGGTAGAGTCGGAATCAGGTCCCCCAAGAAAATACTACACCATCACCGAAGAAGGTAAAGAGTTTTTGGAGACCCTGAATGAAACTTGGGATTCCCTTGTCAGTTCCACCCAATTAATCACCTCAAAGAAATAAGCCATGAAAAAGACGATAAGTATCAACATCAGTGGTATCCTGTTTCATATCGACGAGGATGGTTATGCCACATTAAAGAAATACCTGGATTCCATCAATAGGCATTTCTCGCATTACGAAGACAATCAGGAGATAATTTCGGATATCGAAAACCGAATTGCTGAAATCTTCCTAAGCAATCTGAAAAACAACAAACAGGTCATCACTATAGAAAATGTAAACAGCCTGATTGAAAAGATGGGTACCATTGCTGATTTCAAGGCAATAGAGGAGGAATTGTCCCAAGAAGAGGGCAATAAATCCAAACCAGAACCTGAATTCAATGACTACTACAAGCATATTACACCCAACCAAAACATCAAAGGCTATAAAAAGCTAACCCGAATCGAAAACCGAAAGATACTTGGTGGAGTATGTGCAGGAATGGCCCATTACCTTGCTGTAGATCCTTTGTGGACCAGATTGGTAGCTATCCTTCTATTGTTCAGTGGTAACCTGAGGTTTGGAAGACCAGGTTGGGATTTTCTTCCTTGGAATTTTGATTTCAACCTTTCCCTTGGAATTTGGGCAGTGATCGCATACATCGTATTGTGGGTTATCCTTCCTGTATCCTATGACGAACCTGAGGATAAAAACATCAAAAAACTCTATCGTAATCCAGATGACAGAACCTTGGGAGGTGTGGCAAGTGGCTTGGCCGCATATTTTGGAATCGAAGTCATTTGGATGAGGTTATTGTTCATCGGGTTAATATTTGCCGGAGGATCAGGATTTGTTATCTATATCATACTTTGGATCATTACGCCTGTAGCCAAGTCTATCACTGAGCGGATAGAAATGAAGGGGGGCGCAATTACTTTGGACAATATCGAGACAACCATCAGAGAAAACATGAACCCTCTGCCTCCAAGGGAGGAAAGTCAGTCAAGAAAGGTATTGCTTGCTCCCTTCAGATTTCTGGGGAAAATGATTAATGCATTGGGTGAGGCTTTAGGTCCATTGGGTACCTTTCTGCTTTCCTTTATCAGGGTCATTTTCGGGTTGATTATATTTCTGATTGGAATGGCTATTACAATCACTCCTTTGATTTTATTGGGTGTATATTTCGGATTGATTCCTGACGGAGATATCGTATGGGGCATTCATGAGAACATACCTGTTGAGTGGATCAATGATATAGTGCCTGTTTGGTTGGCTATTGCTGTGGCTACGGCAGTTCTGATACCAGGAATAATAATTGTTTTATTAGGGATATCAGTTCTTGTACAGAGAAGCATCATCGACGCTCGATTCGGTCTGGTCGCTTTGGGAATATGGTTGCTAAGTATAGGTATAAGTGCCTTTCAGATACCTCGGGTAGTCAGTCAATTCAAGACAGAGGCAACACATACCGTAGAACAGGAATTGATGTTTTCCGAAGGGACAATGGTGCTGAAATCAACCGCGACCGGAGAGGATCAATGGCTTACCAATCAGATCAGTATTCAACTGGACGGGACTGACGCCACCCAGCCCATATTGATTCAAAACTTCAAGTCAAGGGGCAAAAACTATGATGATGCCATCAAAAATGCACAGAGCCTCCAATACAGCTTCATCCTGACCGATTCTGTTTTGACATTGGACAGAAGTGTGGACTTAAGTCAACTGGATAAATTCAGAGGGCAGAGCCTAAAACTAAATTTGGAAATCCCTTATGACAGACCATTTGTTATGGACAAGTCTCTCTTGCCCATCATTCAGAATACGATCCATAGAAACGGATACAAAACCAGGGATGTCAACTCACGCAACCATTGGGTGTTTAATGAAAAAGGCCTGCTTTGTTTGAACTGCCGTGATACAGGGAAGACTTCTACCTCAGACAGTCTTTCCAGGGCAAAGTTTGAAGGGGCTTACTTTATGAATAGGTAAACAGATTTGGCCAAAATATGGATTTAACAATCAGAGCATCTTAGAAGGGTGCTCTGTTTTATTTTGTGATTGATTGAGAGTGGTAATTGTATTGCTTGAAATATCTCATATGATTCAACGCTAACTTCCATAATTCAACCCCTATCGGGGTTGGTGGGTAGGTGGAATGGGTTTTCTTTTTATCCCCCGGATTGTCATCCGGGGCAAATAGCCTGATGGTATTCAATCCCTATCGGGATTGAGACTAATGTTATGAGCCAAAAAAATTTATGTGCAAAGATCATCTATCTCTTTTGGCTAAAGCCAATTTGAAATTTGTATTCATTAGTGAATGGGCTAAAGCCACATTCCTATTGATTACGGAGAATGGAATGAGAATTAACGAAGGGTTTTAATAAATTTATAGTTCTTTTTATAAATAATCCCGGAGGGATTAAATCCCCTTTTGGGGTATTTCCCCCGGATAAAGGGAAAAATTCTGTTCAATTTACCCAACCCCGAGAGGGGTTGAATTAAAATTTTCCCATAAATACTAATATCATGTAAACCTTATGTGGCCATAAAATCCACTAACTCTGATTAAACTCATAGATTGTGGGAAAGCGTAAGCTACTTCGGACATCGGTCTTCGGTCTTCCAACAAATAAAGAAAAAAAACACATCACTGGCAGGCTTGTGGCTAACCATTGTTTAATTTTTTCTTGTATTTTTAACTAAACAATAGCCCAAAGTAAAGATGAAAGTAAAGTTAAAATTTTTAGGTGGAGCCAAGACAGTCACAGGCTCAAGATATTTACTGGAAATAGACGATTATAGGATTCTGATTGACTGTGGACTGTTTCAGGGACTGAAGGAATTGAGGTTGAGAAACTGGGATAGTTTCCCTATTGATCCTTCAGAAATTAATACAGTCATTTTGACCCATGCACACATTGACCATACCGGGTATCTTCCCAAATTGGTAAAGGAAGGGTTTAACGGACCCATCTATTGCACCTTTCCCACCCTTGAGCTGACAAAAATCCTGTTGAAAGACTCCGGTAAATTACAGGAAGAAGAAGCCAATTATGCTCAGAAAAAGGGTTATTCCAAACATGCGAAAGCACAGCCCTTATACACCATTGAGGATGCAGAGAAGGTATTCCCTTTGTTGCAGCCCATAGAAATGGAAAAAGAGGAAAGGATTAATCCTTCCCTTTCATTCACTTTTTTCAATGCTGGACATATTCTGGGTGCTGCCATACTGAAAGTCAAAGTGAAAGGCCAAAATCAGGAAAAGAAAATTGTTTTTTCCGGTGACCTTGGTAGGTACCATGACCCGATTATGAATCCCCCTGTCAGAATCCCATTTGCTGATATCCTCCTGATGGAATCTACCTATGGTAACAGAAAACAACTTACAAACAAACCTGAAGAGGAGCTTGGGCTTGCTATTCGAGAGACATTTCGGAATGGAGGAGTGGCTGTCATTCCGGCATTTGCGGTAGGTCGAACACAAATGATCCTTTATTACCTCCATCTCCTTCAACAGAAAGGAAAGATCCCGAATATCCCAATCTATGTGGACAGCCCTATGGCCATCAATGTCACTAAAATTTACAAGGATTTTGGGCATTATCACAAACTTTGCCCGATTTTGGAGGAGGAGAATTGTAACCCTTTTCTTCATAAAAATCTGCAATATTTCCAGACCCAGGAATCCTCCATGTCTTTGAATGCTATAAGGGGCGATGCCATTATCATCTCTGCCAGTGGAATGGCAACAGGAGGACGTATCTTGCACCATTTATATAATCGATTGCCCAACGAGCAGGATAGTATTATTTTCGTAGGATATCAGGCCGAAGGCACCAGGGGCCGTAGCATTCTGGATGGAGAAAAAACGGTGCGGATGTATGGCATTGATGTCCCCGTGAAAGCCAAAACCTTTTATATTGAAGGGCTATCCGCTCATGCAGACCAGGAAGAGCTGATGGAATGGGCAGAGGGATTTACAAACAAACCAAAAATGACTTTTCTAGTTCACGGAGAAAAAGAAGCTTCCGAAAGTTTGGCGCAAAGACTCAGGGAGGAATTGGACTGGAATCCTATAGTCCCTGAGTATTTGGAAAGTTTTGAGCTATTTGATGGAATTTGACCTTTAGATGCTAATCTGCAACGGTGCCAGTCGCCGAAATTCCTTTCCTTATCAGGACGGAAGTCGGGAGACCGAAGACGGAAGATGAAATCGATATTTAAAACGACTCTGAGATTAGTTTACCAGCTTTATTGGCAATAAAGCGGGTATTCTATAATTCAATCAGGGAATCTGCTGGTATCAATATTTGGAATGATCTTGATGGCATTTTTGTAATAGACCTTTTTCAGGACTTCATCTGACAAACCCAAGCCATACATGCTCCAGAAAGCATGGTATTTCTTGTAATAAGGAAAGTACTCATCTTCAGTCTCTAAAACTCTAAAGTAGGTATAGAACTCTTCCTTGTTGTAAGCATCCTTTGCGAAAAGAATCCTGTCCTGGTATTTGGTGAAAAAGGCTCTGGCTCTGCGTGGCTGTCTTCCAAACTCCGCTATAACTGCACCAATCCCAAAATAGACGTTGGGATATTCCTCCAAGTGTGCTTCAGCCTTGTCCAGATTATTAGCCATCCAACCCATGTGGGCATTGATAAAGGTGGTTCCCGGATGCTTTTTGAAAATATGATGTTGCTCGGCCATCAATTGAGCAAACGGAGCAGGATCGGTATCGCTACGTTTTCGCCCGGGATTGATTTTCAGTTCCAGCCACCTTTCATTGTTGGCATCCAAGGGTTGCCAAAAAGGCTCTGGGTCGGCGGTGTGAATGATGACAGGAATCCCCAACTCTCCGGCCTTTGCCCATACAGGATCTAAATGGGGATGGTCAACAGGAACCCTGTTTCCATTGATATCCTTCACTGAAAAACCAAGACTTTTATAAATCTTCAAACCATTGGCACCGTTCTGTACATCTATTTCAAGATCAGCTACCGCCTTTTTAGTCCAATTTTCTGTTCCAAAATCAGTAAAAGATAGATTGGTAAATACAATAAATCTTCCCGGCGCCACACCATTGAATCTTCTGATCATGGAAAACATGTATTCCTGCTGATCATTATCACTGGCGCCTCCTCTTGAAAAACCTCTTCCGCTTAGGTTTACCATCACCCCCATATTGAGTTCATCCATTTCCGTGACCAAACGAACCACAGTTTCCTGTGCGACATTCCATTGGTGGCTATGAACATCAATAAACGGGAACTTAGCTTTTTTCAAAGGATTTTCTGGAACAACAAGTGTGGAAGGTGGATTGTATTCCTCAAAACTCATTTCTTGGCCAACTGAAAAATCGGACCAGCCAATTAATATAAAAAAGAGAAAAACTGTAATCAGTGATTTGGGAAAAGCAAATGATAAACTTTGGAATTTCATAAAATATTCGTTGGATTATAAACCTGTTCAATAAGGACAATAAATTGGTAGATTTTATTGAACTTGAAATGTTGGAAAAGTTATGGGGAAATCCTTGCCATCCATCAAAAACCCCATTGCCTTTGCATAAATATAGACTTCGATTGATTAATGCTTATTTCTCACAAAGGTATAAGGTGTAAAATATATTTACTGACAATTCACCGTAATTTAGGTCATTCAGCATTTCATACATCATGTCAAATGGTTCATGTCCTGTATTTTTGGATAACAATGCTTTATAAACACCGTGTTCTGCCAAAAGAACATGTGCCAAATCCTCAGTCTCCACCTTAATTTTTATCAGTTCCATTTGGGTAAAAAGTTTTGAAATACCATAAGTATCTAGGCCTGAAAAATCCATCCAATGGTCATATTCCTGTATGGAATCTTTTTTCAATATTTCCATAAACTCAGAAAACTCATCCATTACAATTTCAAAATCATAAATCAGAATGAGTCCTTTATCCTTAGTAACTCTCAGCGTCTCATTAAAAAGCTTTTGAGATTTGGCGTAATAAAGAGATCCCGCAAAAGTGACAATATCAAATAGATTCTCAGCAAAACCCAGATTCTTTCCATCAAACGTATTGTAAGTGATCAATCGATGCGATTTTGACATCACCAGCATTTCAGGACTAGGGTCAATTGCTATGACCTTTTCGCAGAAATCTGTAAGAGCTATAGCGGATTGTCCTGTTCCACAGCCGACATCCAACCCTAAATTAAACTTCGACTCCCCATATTCTTTAAAGCACCTATTCAATATCAATTGGTGCAGAGGAGGACGATATGCCGCATAATGCTCGGCAATGATTACATCATATTCGTGTTTCATCATAATTGGTTTTTATAAAAAGTATTAATTTGGTTAATAGTTATCCGCTTCTTTGCCAGCAATCCTATATTCTATTACAAACTGGTCGCCTGCCTGCCGGCAGACGGGATGTACTGGACATTTCAGTTTCTTTGCGAATTTTATATTGAATTAACATTTTACTGGCATCATTTCGTACATACATGATTTGTTTAAAGGGATTTTTCAAAACAAAGACTATTTTCTACTCCTATATACTGACCGTAATTTTGTCTAAGTAAATAGTCGTTTTTTTTATATAAAGCTATCGCATCCGGTTGCCTCACACCTGTCTCCAAAATGCATTTGGAATAAGACATTTCTTTGGACCAATTTTCCAAAACCTCTAAAATCATTGAGGCAACACCCTTACCCCTATCTGATTTGACAACATACATTCTTTTGACCTCCATGGTACGGGAATCAAATTCCTTGATTGCTCCACAACCTATTGCCTTTTCGCCTTGGAATGCCAACACTACATATTTGATGCTGTCTATTTTATTGAACTGATCATAAAAAGCATGCTCCTTACCATCTGTTATGGCCAATTCGGCATCCAATAAACTCACGAGTTTTTTAAAACCAGGGTTTTGAGAATCTGTTCTGACTAAACTGTACATGTCTTCAACTTTATTAAATCTACTTTTCTTCCTCTTTGTCCATTTTTAGACTAAAACTTGGTACTTGATAATCTTTGGGAAGATAATTCGCTGGAATCGTAGTCATATTACCATCTCTAGCCGCGCGGTAGTGTGGCGAAAGGATTTCTATGCCCTTTTCAAAAAAGCTATCCTGAATATGCTGATGGAGCTCTGAATAAACTTTGGGCAATAGATTCGATTCTCTTGTATAGGCATTGATCTGGTATGAAACATAGAAATCCTCCAAACCGGTCTGCAAAACAAAGGGTTGTGGCTCTTCCATGATTTTTTCAGTTCTCAGGGCTGCATCAATGAGGGCTTGATGCACATCTTTCCAAGGAGCATCATATCCGATAGTCACAGTTGAATGAATGATGAGACCTTCAGTTCTTGCCAAGGTGCTGTAATTCGTGGTATTGCCGTTGAGAACGGAAGAATTCGGGATTGTTATTTCTTCATTTTTATGTGTTTTGACCCGAGTTACCAAAAGTGTTTTTTCCATGACTTCACCGGTAATATCTCCTATTTTAATCCTATCCCCTATTTTGAATGGGCGCATGTAGGTAATCACCAATCCAGCTACCATGTTGGCAATAGCAGATGATGAACCCAAAGAAAATAGGACTCCAATAAAAACAGAAACTCCCTTAAAGATATTGGAATCCGAGCCTGGCAGGTATGGAAAAATAAGCACAAACATAAAAGCATATAAAAGAAACCTGACAATGCTATATGTCGGCATGGCCCAGTCCGCATGAAATCCCGATACATGCAATTTCTCAGCATCAATCTCTTTGAATATATACTTCACAAAACGAATGAAATAGCTCATCACAAAAACGATGACCACTATAGTAAACAGGTTTGGCAAATAAACCCAAACGGCTAAAAAGATTGATGTAAAGGGAGACCAAACCAATTGAAATAATCTATCTGCCCAACCTCTGGTGAATGGAAAAATGCTGAAGGCAATTGACAAGGTGAAGTAAAATAACAAGACGTATAAAAATGCCCTTATAATTTTCAAGGTTAATAGTATCATCTGCAATTCTTGGTCAGCAGTTAGGAATGTGTATTCCTTGTAGGCCAGATTTTTTAACCACCTGTCTTTGTGTACACTTAAATAATTCAAAACTTTGGTATTGCTAAGTCCTAATAACCAATATAAAAGAGTAGCTATTCCCAATACCAACAACACCAATAAGGATCTTATCAAAACCATGAAAAATTTCTGTTCTTCCTTTGCTTCAAGAATGGACACCGATATCCGATCTTTTAATTCCTTGGTCAAATCGACCATTTCCATATTTTGAAGGGTTGCTTCCTCTGTGGTTATACTTGTGATAATCAAATCACCATAAATAAGATCGATTGAATTTTCACCTTCCACTATCAACAAAGAATCCATTTTGAAATTCTCTTTATCAAAAATCCTTTGGATTTTACTACTGATATTTTGCGATCTTTCCTGTGGAGTAGATGCACCTAATCGAGTATACACAAAAAAGATCGTATCACCTTTCACCCCTAAAACCGGAAATCCGGTCTTATCCTGCGTGCTTTGCTGAAGTGTAAAGGATAGGCTATCATTTTGGGTTGCTTTAGTTTCAAAGCCCAAAAAAATTAAAACCAAAACAAGAAAAACAGAGTACCTCGTCAAAATATGGGTTATCATGGCGGAATGTACAAAAAAAAACTATTTTCTTATTGTGTTGGCAACATGTTTCTGATAGCCGAGATTTTCCAGCCATTATCGGTGAATACAACAACAAAAGTGCTCCACATTTCTCTTTTTCCACCTTGCAAATTTTCAATGATATACTTGGCATCCCCAACAGCTACCTCATCGGTAAGAAATTTGATTCTATCTACCGCAAGGGTACGTTTTCCCTTATTGGCGTTGGAACTCCTCTGCATCCCTTCAATGGCGGACTGTATTCCTATTCTCCATTCCCCTGAGGAAACCAATTGATCTATATTAGGCATCAGGAGTTCCTTAAGCAATAAGGTGTCCTGCTTTTCCCTAGCTTTGGAGTAATTATCAATTAACTCAATGATGGCATTTCGATGCATACTTTGATCATCTTGGGCAAATAAAAATGATAAAGTCGAAAAGAATAGAATGATAATTATCAAATATGGTTTCATTTTTTAAAAGGGTCAGGAGCGTACTATTAATGGGAATTTTAGAAAAAAGTGGAAGAAGTGTCCAATCTATTTGTCTTTCTCAAAATGAATGTTTCTTACCCTACCGGAAGAAGCTTTCATTCCAATAATATTTCGAGATTCATCCCTTACAAATTTGGCCTGACCGAAAAACCATGAATTTCCAGAAAAATCATCTTTCTTAATTGGTATGAAATGGATGTCAGGATGGCGATTGTGTTTTCCAATCAAGATTTCATCTTCTAC
The DNA here is from genome assembly GCF_041751335.1 of Aquiflexum sp. Classification (GTDB taxonomy): domain Bacteria; phylum Bacteroidota; class Bacteroidia; order Cytophagales; family Cyclobacteriaceae; genus Aquiflexum. Next base: position 949 of record NZ_JBGSXS010000154.1, on the reverse strand, counting down.
AACTAAAGTGTAAAATGTTGATAGTTCTTCACTGTAATAACTTCCCTCATAATCACTGAGATTCAGCGTAGAATGGTCAAATGGTTCAATTTTTTTGGCTTCACGTGGATTATCCCATGCATTCAAAATGAGGGTTTCAACATTACCTCCACTATCAGGCTGGAATTCAATAATGAATCCCAAATCACCTACCTTGAATTTTTTTTCAGAAATAGCCATTAAAGAAAATAGCGGTTCTCCCGTCGGTTTGACAGAAAGTTTTCCGTCATTTTCCCTAATAGAAAGAATAACACTTGGTTCCAATTCATAATCCCCCACGTAGTTCAAAATCGTATTTAGGTCAACTTCAAATTCTTCTTCAGCAATATCAATTTCTGTTTTTTCCAAACCTTCTTTTTCTACAATACCTTCCAGAAAGATATCGGCTACATCATGAGCCAATCCTCCTGAATTAAAGGAACCATCGTTGCTGAAAACAATCACAGCTAAACCCTGTTCAGGATATCTTGCCAAAAAAGACCGATAACCAGCATCTGCACCTCCGTGTGAAATTTCCTGAACACCTTTATAATCGTCAACAAACTGCCCCAATGCTCCACCAAAAGTCTCACCGTTATTGAGAATTGCTGGGGTATTCATCTTATCTATCATATCCTTGTCACCTATCTTGGGATTTTGGAAATTCATTGCCCATTGACTGAGATCCTCAACAGTGGTAAAAAGGCTCGTTGCACCAACATTTGCATAACTGAGCACTGCCTTTTTGTATCCCAGACTATCCATCTTGCTGTAGGAGTAAGCCCTGTTGGGAACGATTTTTTCATGATCATCATAAAACAAGGTATTGACCATTCCCAAAGGACTAAAGATATTGGATTCGGTATATTCCGCAAATGACATTCCTGAAACCCTTGCCACCACTTCTGCCAAAAGTGTAAAGCCCGTATTG
>NZ_JBGSXS010000153.1:0-1767 GCF_041751335.1 Aquiflexum sp. | reverse complement strand
ATGGCTGTCCTGATTTTTAAGGGCCAAAAGTAATTTGGTGTAGGTATCAAAAGTAAAATCTCTCATCCTTCTTACCGGGTTCTTATGAATATTTCCTGATGCAACCGTCAGATAAAATGTTACATTTGGTTGGATATTCTTGGTCTGTCAAATAAAATATCATGCCATTTTATAAATAGACGGGCTAAGAAGAGTTATGATCTTGAAATTTTATAATTATAACCTGTTCTATCGAAATTTGATAAAGGGAACTATTGAGTAACATCTTTTAGTGCCGATATTTTTCAAAATTTAACACGAATTCTTTTAAAAAGCCAGTTACATCAATTTTATCCTCCAACAATTTTTCTTGTCTTTGCTTATACTTATTACTAGATTTTGGTTCACTTAAAATTTGTACTCCTTTGTGAATAGCCCTTCTAATATCTGCAGGGCTTTCAGAAAAATTATATACAAGCCCATATTTTTTCTCCTGCTCTTGTGTATATTCTCTGGAGGTAGAATCGATAAAGATTGCAGGAACACCCAACACCGCAGCCTCAGACGACATGGTTCCACTTTCGCCAAAAACAAGTTTGCAATGAGCCATCAAATCAAAAATATCGGTTGGGTTAATGTTAATCTCGTATGGTTTAAGCTCATCTGCCAATTCTGATTCAGAAGAAATTAGTACGTGACCATATTGAGAAAAGGTTGTAGCGGCTTCAATTTTTAAAGATGGAGAAATACCCTGATGGTTAATATCATGGGTTGCATTCCAGGATACAAAACGAAGAAGGATAATGTTTTGATTTGGATCTAAACGATACTTATCTAAAACAGTTAAATTAGGAATGAAGCGATTAGGGTGCAAATAAGCAAGCTCATGATATCCCGGATAGGTGATCGCCTTTCTGCCAAGATCCTTTGTAAAAGAATCCGAAATCAAAATGACATCGGTGAAGGCTTTGTACCATGTGATTTGTTCCATATTACCGGTATCTTCAAAAGATATATGCGGTCTGCCAATCATGAAAGAGATATGCGCTGCATAGATGGAACCATGACTTAAAAGATAGTCTGGCTTAAATTTTCTGGCTACTTTCAATAGCTTCCATTCAAAATAGAAAAGGCCTAATATTTTTGATAAAAGTCCTTTCTTAGTTTTACCCAAAGAAATGTAGGGAAGATTATAAGCCATGAGTAATAGTATGGTCAAATCCTTATCTCTTGCAGTGAACAGAATCTCATGACCTTCTTCTTTCATTTCTGTTGCAAATAGTCGAAAAAGATGGACGTGAGCCGGGTGCCCTATGTCAAATAAAAGCTTCAATCATTAAGAATTCATGATAGATAAGTAAAATGACCGCTGCCCTCTCAATTCGTAGAATAGAATTCTGCCACTAAAAAGCCTTATTAAATAGATGTTTTCTTATCGGAGAGACGACAATAGTTCTAATGCGCTTCGTGATATTTCATATATTCAAACCTGGTGCCATAGCTGAGCAATCCGCCCACTCCCACACCGTTGAGTACAATGCAAAGATTTGTCAGTTTCTGATCCTTTATCAGATCATTGAGATAGTGCAATTGATGTCTCCTTGTTGTGCCCACTCTCACAACAAACAAAGTAGCATCGGCCAATTTATTTATTTCAAAAGCATCGGCAACCGGTCCAATTGGAGGTGCATCTAAAAGAATAAAATCGTAATTTGATTTAAGATCTTTTATCAATTCATGCAATCTGGGAGATAGTATCATTTCTCCGGGATTGGGAGGTGTAGGTCC
>NZ_JBGSXS010000152.1:0-2215 GCF_041751335.1 Aquiflexum sp. | reverse complement strand
TTTTTAGCCAAAGCATCGTAATACTTCTTTTTGTACTTTTCAATAGTGTGCGAAAGTGCAATCAGGCTTGGATAGCCAAGACTTTCTGAAAGGGCTTTTTCTGCAATGGCTCTTCCAATTCTTCCGTTCCCATCTTCTAGCGGGTGAATGCTTACAAAATACAAGTGGGCAATCCCTGCCCTGAGAACGGGATGGAGTGGAGATTTACCTGTTTTGGATGTTTCTTGATACCAATCCAAAAACCTATCCATTTCTTTCGGGACGATTGCCGATGGCGGTGCCTCAAAATGAACCACAGGTCTTCCCAAATGTCCTGATACCACCTGCATTGGGTCAATACTACTTCGATAGCTTCCAATTTCCACCAAATCCCTTCTTCCATTGGTCAACATGATGTGCCATCTAAAAATCATCTCATTGCTTAATGGTTCCTCAAAAGTTTGATAAAGGTCAACCATCATTTCCGCTATTCCATGTTCAGCTGCGCTTGGTCTCCTGCCATCAACCTGAAAGCCAAATTGCTTTTTGATCGAAGATTGGACACTTTCTCTGTTCAGATATTCCCCTTCGATTTGGGAGGTCTTGATTGCCTCGTCGGTAATGATTTCAAATACAAGGTTGTTTTTATCAGATTCAGCTATGTGTTTATATGCACCCAAAAGCAATCCTGAAAACTTAAAAAAATCTTCTAATGATGCCTGTAATCTTTCAGTTGTAAAACTGAAGTTTGGCCAGTTTTGAGTTTGCCAATTCCACCTCATGAGTCATAAATGTTTATTTATAGCTCAAAAATACCATTAATCTGAGTTATAAAAAATAAAATATAGCTCATATTTAAGCAAAATGATGAGCTATAAATAACTGGTATTTAACTCAAAACCTTCAAAACGCTCAAAGTTCTATTTTCTAATAATTAAACTTACTCATCCTTTCCTGCCCCCTTAAATTGATCATCTTTATTGGAAAATAACACATTGAAAGTGGTCAATGAACCATAAGCACGTGTGATATATTGTTGGAGTTGGATACGGTCCTCGTCGTCCAGTTTTTCATGGTTGTTGATGTTTTGCTCTAGGACCCGGAGTCTTTCCCTCACCATGACAATTTTATGAAAAAAGGTCTTGATCGGAATTTCCTTGTTGCTCATTTCCGGGTTATAGGGATTGAAGGTAACCGTCCCGTTGATCCATTTTTGGGCTAAAGTTATCTTGGGGAGGTCATCTTTTGGTTGGTTCTTTCGGATGACATTTTCCACTGCGGTTTCGATTTCAGCCAAGGTGATGGGCTGAAATTCAGCTTCTTTTTTCTCTACCAATTCAAAATTGGGAAAGTCCCGAGCGATAGTCTTTACCTCTGCGGTAAAATTAAAATAGATTTTGTAGTAAGAAGCATCTGATTCTACTACAACTCCTTTTCCAAACTTCGGATGTCTGATCTGACTCCCGATTCCTAAATCCATTGCTGACATATTTTATAAATTTGTTCGTAAAAATTAGGTCAATATAAAAGGTAAATTTATATTTTCACAATCCATTCAAGCTACTTTATGAACTCCATAGACCGACTCCGATTGGTTCTGCTTTTTGGGGTCAATGTCTTTTGCTCCTTAAAGAGATTGCCACGTCGCACGAATGCCTCCCTTATAAAATCAGGTTCTCTGAAGTGCTCCTACCAGTGACAGAATTTGGAATTGCCCGTCATGCTGAAGGAAGCATCTCACGAGGAATTGGAAATGATAAAATTAACATAAATAGGACCTCTGGAGATCCTTCGTGCCGACCAATGACAGATTTCTTAGCTGCCGTCACCCTGATCCCGATGGGAGAAGGGTCTCTCGAGGATCAGGAAATGTATTATAAACATAAATAGGACCTCTGGAGATTCTTCGTACCTCAGAATGACGGCTGCCTAGTGGATAACATGATGTCACTCCTTTTCTGAACATTTCTAAAATGTTGGGGACTCAGGATGACGGCTGCCTAGAGGGTAACTTGATGTCATTCCTTTTCTGAACATTTTTAATAATGTTGGGGACTAGCAATGACGCCACCTAAAATTTTGTCACAAAAAATGGTAAAATGTAGTTTCTTCGGTCTTCCGACTCCCGTCTTCACAATATCAATACCTCCCAACCTCAAAAGCACTGATATCCATATGATTGTTGAGTCCTTCATGAAGTTCAGCAAGGATTTTTCCGGTTCCGGGGGCTAGACTG
>NZ_JBGSXS010000151.1:0-8004 GCF_041751335.1 Aquiflexum sp. | reverse complement strand
CCCAATCCCGTCCCTTGTCCGGTAGGCTTGGTGGTAAAGAAAGGCTGGAAAATTTTGTCTTTGATGGAGGAGGGGATGCCGGGGCCGTTGTCGGAGATGGAGATCTGGACCAGCTTCCTCTCACTGCCCCCAGCCCTCCCGAGGTCTCGGGACAGGCTTTCAAGGGGGGTTGTGGAGACGCTGACTAGGCGTTTTAGACCAGTCAGGTTTTCAAAACCTGACTGGTCTGTACTGCTACAGGCCTGAAATCCATTGTTGATGATATTCAACAATACCCTTCCGATATCCTGTGGGATGACATTGATTTTGGGAAGGTTAGGATCAAAGTCAGTCACAAAGTCGGCATTGAAGGATTTGTCTTTGGCTCTCAAGCCATGGTAAGAAAGCCGCAAATATTCATCCGCCAAGGCATTGATATCCGTCGGTACTTTCTCCCCTTTACTTGTACGGCTGTGCGCAAGCATACCCTTTACGATGGCATCTGCACGTTTTCCATGATGGTTGATCTTTTCTAGATTTTGCTTGATATCCTCCAAAATCTCATCCTCTTCACTCGCTTTTGACGGGTCTTGTGTCTTGCGTCTTATGTCTTGAATCTCATCAACCAACTCCGCACTCACCTCCGAAAAATTGTTCACAAAATTCAGCGGATTCTGGATCTCATGGGCGATACCCGCGGTGAGTTCTCCAAGTGAAGCCATCTTTTCGGATTGTATGAGTTGGGCTTGGGTGGATTTTAATTGTTCCAGAGTACTCTGAACTTCCTCTTTTTGTTCCTTTAATAAAGCATTTGCCTTTTGTTTGCTTTTATTATTTTGCATCAATAAATACACTACTACAAGTGCTGATATCAAGCCTGCAGCAATGCTAAATAACCACCAGCGTTGATTTTGATTTTGTTTTTCTTTCAGTAGTTTTTCTTTTTCGAACTGTTGTGTCTCTTCTTTCTTTTCATTAATAATTTTCTGAATCTCGAAGTTTGAAGTGCTATTGGCTATGTCTTCTTCTTTTTGTTTTTCAATAATGTTTCTGTATTTCTTCAGATATTCGAATGATAAATCAGTTTGCCCCAATTGCTCATACACCTCTGACAATAACAAACAATTTTTCAGCAAGGTTTTTAGGTCTCTGCCATAAGCAGTTGCTCCATTATAACTACGTATTCCGTAATTTAGACTTTCGTGGAGGTTTCCTAATTTGTGATAACAATATGCTTTATAAAAATTGACCCAAAAATTTTCATCAGATTGAGTAAACATGTCAAGGGCTTCCAAATATTTTTCTTGCTCCATAAGAATCTGTCCCATTCCATCTTTATACCTACGAATACCAGCCAGTCTCACACTTTCAACCCCACTATTTTCAGCCAACTCTTTTGCCTTTGAAAAGTAAATTTTAGCTTCATCAAGTTGTTTTAATGCTACTAATTCAAATGCACAATTGAAATAGATGTTTATTGCATTGTCGTAATAGTTTATCTCCTCACTTATGGCAATTGCTTTTTTATAATATTCAACCGCTTTCTCTGGCATATCTAGAAATGCAAATCTTACTGCCAGGTTTGTGAGAGTCCTTATTTGCATACTACCGAGGTGGTTTTTTTCAAATTCAGCTTCTATTTCTAGACCTCTTTTAATAGCGTAATTATCTCCGTTTCGGTTATAATACGAGAATAAGCCTTCTAAAAAAAAGATAGATTCTTTGTCGTCTGCATTTTCTACAATGAATTTGCTTACCTCTTCTTCAATTTTATCTGCCTCTGTTATTTTACCGAGTGATTGTAACGTGAACATTTTAAAGATTCTAACTAATGTTGCAGATCCAATCTCGTTTTCTTCATTGAATAATATGAATGACCGGTCGAGATAATCCAATGCCTCAGTTTGATTATCCGGCAGTAAAAAAAAACTGCCATTTAAAAGAATAAGGGGAGTGATTTCTTTATCGCCTTCGTTTTCGAAAAAATAGAGTGAAGCGCTTATTTGGCTATTTCCTTTTTTAATTAATTTATCATTCGGTTCTGGAATTTCAATTTCGAAATTATCTTCTTTTTGTTTGAGCTCAGTAAATATTTCACTTGCTTTTCTATTATAAGAATATTTGAGGATAGGATCTAAATAAAAAACTGCCAGTGTTCTATAATACAAACCTTCACCTTTTTTGTATTTGAGTTGCTTCGCTAACAAGCGAGCTTGTTTTGTAGCTTTTAATCCTGGCTCGTATTCAAAATTTGAGAAATAAATCCGTGCCAAATAATTCAATCGTTTTACCGCGGTTGTATCATCCGTTTTATTTGAATTTAAAAGCTGTTGAATACTGTCGATTTTCTCTTTATTATAAAGTATGTTTTCCTGTGAATAAACACGCTGAAAACAAAAGATCAAGAATAGTATAGCTGCTAATTTTTTCATTTTAGTTGTTTTCTTTTATTGGGAATGAGACAGTAAATTCAGTGCCCATATTTTCAGTGGATTCTACTTTAATTTCTCCACCATGTGCCTTGACGATATCATAATTCGTCGGAATCACGGATTTAAATGGATTAGGGGATTGCACTGATTTTTGGTTTAGTGGTGTCATTTTATTGATTCTTCATCCGTGTCAAGTTTTAATCCGATTCATCAGTGGATCAGACAAGAGGTAATTGAATAATAAACTCCGTTCCTTCTCCTTCTTCGGACGCTACTTTAATCTCTCCCCCATGTGCCTTCACAATATCATAGCTCAAAGACAATCCCAATCCTGTCCCAGATCCAGTCGGCTTGGTAGTAAAGAAAGGCTGGAAGATTTTGTCTTTGATGGAGTCGGGGATGCCGGGGCCGTTGTCTTTTACCGATATCTCTATTTTATCTTCAAGGTTTTTGGTTGTAATACCAATAGTCGGATGATTTAAGGGAATATCGAATTTTGAATTTTGAACATCGAATTTCGAAGTGTCAGTACTGAGCGAAGTCCAAGTACAAGCGTAAAAAGCATTATTGAGAATATTCAACAATACCTTCCCGATATCAGGCCGGACCAATTCTATTTTGGGGATTGTTGGATCAAGGTCTGTGATAAGCTTTATATCGACCCCTTCATTTTTGGATTTGAAGCTTTGGTAAGCAAGATTCAAATACTCGCTTGCCATACTATTGATGTCGGTCAGTTCTTTCTCTCCAGATCCCGTTCTGCTGTGCTCCAACATCCCCTTTACTATCGCATCTGCCCGCTTGCCGTGATGGGTTATTTTCCCTAAGTTTTCTTTAATGTCTCCAAGTATCTCACTGACCAAAGTCTCGTCTTTCGCTTCTCGGCTCTTGGCTCTCTCTACTTGAATCTCATCAACCAACTCCGCACTTACCTCTGAGAAGTTATTTACAAAATTCAGCGGATTCTGAATCTCATGGGCGATGCCTGCTGTAAGCTCCCCAAGGGACGCCATCTTCTCGGATTGGATGAGTTGGGCTTGGGTGGATTTGAGGTTTTCGAGAGACTGATTCAGTTCCGTGGTGCGCTCTTTTACCTTTTTTTCAAGGGTTTCATTTTGTGAGTATAAAATGGACTCTTTTTCCTTTGAGAGTTTCCGTACCCTGTCCAGGTTAAGCCTTAATTCCTGACTTCGCTTCCCAAAGGCGTATCCTAAGTAAATAGCTAAACCAACTGAATTGAGCATTTGGGCAAAAGGAATATAGTCGTTTATATAAAAATCTGTTATACCAATATCGTTCTGTATTACACCAATACCGGTTAAAATAATTATCGCCCAGAATACTATTGAAATAAAACTAGAACTCAGAAATAAGATACTAGCCACTCTATTTTTGTTCCAGGATTTTAAAGCTATTCTTATAGTGGCCACCATAAGAAGAAGTGCCCAAGCTGTGGTTAATGTAAGAGGGGCGTATAAAAAGTAACAGCCAATAGCGATAAGACCCAAAAATGTTACTGCTTTATAAGTAAAATCTATGGGCTGCTCCACAATGCTGTACAAGCAATACAGTAAGATTGAAGAGGAAAATACAATACAGGTGGCATATAGGAAGGAATTCCAAAACTCATCTACATAATAACCATTCGACCAGATTATTCCAGTGTAAAACAGACTCAAAAAAAGATTAGAAATGGCGAAGTATCCATTGATTTTTTCATTGGGGAAGACCAAGTAAAAGGATATGAATATGATAAACATTAAGAGCGCGATGCCTAAAGCGATGTGATAGTTTTTTATATACCGTTGAAAGCCAGCGATTCGTCTATTTTTTATTGTATCGGTGGATGTGGCATTGCTAAGGGTTGAAACTGAAAGTCCAATGTCCCCATTGGTATTCGTATACAGGGGGTACTTATATTGTTCGTTGACATAGCGCACGGCCAACACCTGTTCCTTTCCTTTTTCCAGTGGCAATTGAAGTATTTGCCTCAGAGGATTATTAAAAATGACCTCGTCTTTGTTAGCACTTACTTTCCCCAATTGATGAATCAGCTTCCCATCTAAATAAACCTCCGAGGCTCCTAACTGCCTGATATTTAAAACAATAGTCTGTGTTATGCTGCTATCGGCTTTAATGTGTTTTCTGAACCAGACCATTTCACCGCGGTCGGCGATGGCATTTTCACCATCGGGCATGTTTAGATTGTAAGCGCTGACTTCGCTCCATGAAGCATCATCAAAATCCGGATTGGCCCAGGCTGGATCATCTCCCTTTTGATAACGCCAGTCATCTGTTAAATTCTTCCAACCCTCTGAAAAAGTAGTGTCTGAGAGTACAAACACTTTTTCTGACTGACCAAAAAGTGCTAATGGCAGCAGGAACCCAATGATGTAAAGAATAGTCTTCATTTACCTTAGTTGTTTAATGTTAAGTAAATAACAAATTCACTTCCTTCCCCTTCTTTGCTTTCCACCTTCAACTCTCCTCCATGCGCCTTCACTATATCATAATTTGTCAGAATCACGGATTCGCACAGATTTTTGGATTTCACGGAAAGAGCAATCATAAGACAAGTCGTTTGAAGGTGAGACTTTTACTTCCAAAGTTTATCAATAAGGCAACCTCCAATCGATATGCTTTTAGATAATTGAGTACTTGAGCAAGGTGCACATCTTGTAACTCAATAACGGCTTTTAACTCAACCAAAACTTTTCCTTCTACCACAAAATCGGCTCTTCTTGTTCCAATAGGTTCTTGCAATTCTTTATAGAAAATATCCTGTTCTATTTCTCTTGCGAAATCAAGATTCATCTGTGATAATTCATAGGCCAAAGCTCGCTGGTAGATCACCTCTTGAAATCCGTTTCCTAGAAACTTGTGAACCTCGAAGGATGCTCCAATAATCTTTTCTGTGATGTCTTTGTATTTTAATTCTGCCATATTAAAAATCCGTGTTTTCCTTTAATCCAATTAATCCGTGATTCAGACAAGTGGTAATTGAATAATAAACTTACTACCTTCTCCTACTTTCGACTCCACCTTCAACTCCCCTCCATGCGCCTTCACAATATCATGGGTAATGCTCAGTCCCAATCCGGTACCCTCCGTTCCTTTTTTAGTGGTGAAGAAAGGTTGAAGGATTTTATCTATAATTTCATCTGGAATACCTTGGCCATTGTCCTCGACTTCGATGATGACCTGATTATTATTGGATTGGGTCCGAATGCTAAGTCTGGCTTGGTAAGATTCCAACGCTCCAAGGTTTTTCATCCGCATGGCATCGAAGGCATTGTTGCAGAGGTTGAGGATCACTCTAGAAAAATCCTCTGATACTAAATTGACCATTCCTACTTCTTTTCCGAGTTGCAGGTCGATTTCTACGTTAATCGGATTTTTACCAGCCCGCATTCCGTGGAAGCTCAGGTTGATATATTCTTTGATTAAAGCATTCAAATCGGTGGGCTCAATCTTGCCGGAACCTCCTCGCGAATGCTGCAGCATGGAAGTCACAATGCCATTGGCTCGGGTTCCATGTTCATTTACTTTTTCGAGGTTGGCCTTGATATCCTCCAGGATTTCATCCACCAGTGTCTCGTCTCTTGTTTCCTGGTTTTTTGCTCTTTCTTCCTTTATTTCTTCGATCAACTCAATAGACAATTCTGAAAAATTATTTACAAAATTCAGCGGATTCTTGATCTCATGCGCGATGCCTGCGGTAAGTTGGCCGAGGGAAGCGAGTTTTTCCTGTTGGATAAGCTGGGCCTGGGTGGATTTAAGTTCTTTCATTGCCTCCTCCACGGCTGCTCTCTTATGCTCCAGCTCCTCGATCGTTTCCTCCAACAGAATGGCCGTGGTCCTTTTTACCTTTTCCGTACGATCCAATTTGAATGCAAGGATATCGAGGTCTTTTTTTGCTGTGTTCAACACACCCAACAACAATTCCTTTTTATCAGCTTCAATGTGCGGATGAGACTTGATGAATTCAATTACGGTTTGGAGGCTGTTTTCCATTTATTTCTCTTTCAGTACCACACAGCAGGTGGTGAGGTTATGCATTTCAAGCCTGCCGTTCGTGGCCCTAGCCAGTTCGCCATTGCTGAAAATGCCCGCCATGGGAACATCCCATACTTTTTTCAGGCCTTCAATTTCCATGTTCATCATGGGACCAAATGCCAGAATCCGTCCTGCACAGCTAAATACGACCAGCGCATCTGCCTCCGGAATCTCCTTCAATTTCAGATCTTCAGCCTCTTTCAGCACAACCTCCATTACATCAAAGTCGGGAGGCAGGGAAAATCGGACCTTTGATCCCTGGGGAACAGTTCCGCTGCACACAAAGGATCCGTCATCAAAATCCACGATCAGGCCCGGTCGCATGACGGGATCTCCAACCTCGCGTTGAAGTTGCAGAGGCAGGGTAGTGGCAATCTCAAGTGCTGTATCCCGGGTTGCCGTTTCCCGGGTCACATTGGTGATGCCGCCATATTTTAGCGTAAGTTCCAGCACTGGCACGTCATCCACCGTGTACACCTTATTGCCTTCGCTTTTGGTAACGGTTTTTGGTGTGCCCACCGGTTTCCAGCCACAGGTAGCTCGTCCTTTGATCAGCATTTTGTCCTCATCGAAGGCAATGGCAACAATTCCCTCGCTGCTTTCTGCATGGTTGGTAAACACCTTTTGCTCGGTAAAGGCATAATCATCGCCCGCCATGCCTCCGAATACATTTACATCTTCTCCTATTTCATCAGCAAAACCATTGAGCAGCGCTTCCCCATCAGTGGCCATATTGCTGGCTGCTATTAAAAAGGCAGGCCGATCGAAGTGCTCATTGGCCTTTCGGGCAATTTTCCGGGTCACTTCCCGGTAGTTATGCTCCGGAAATTCGTCAATATAAATACGGAAATAATCCTTTTTGACATCCATCAAGAGCACGGCTATGGAACCTTTTTCCAACTCCTCATCGATGAATTCCCCATTTGTGGTGGCACCGAAAATCTCTATTCCGTAGTCATCAAACAATTTGCGAACAGCTCTAATGTCCTGGCTTATGGAAAGAAACACTACCGCAAGGGTAGGTATAAATCCATCAGACCTACAGTTTTCCAAAGCGGTTTTGATTTCTTCAGGAGATTTTCCTTTGATTGATTTTGCTTTCATTTTTTTCAATGTTTGGTTGTGAAATTATTTTTCTTTTAATGCCACCCAGCAGCAGGTCATGTTATGAAATTCATTGTTGCCACCCGTGGCACGCCCATATTCCCCATAAGAAAAGAACCCTGCCATGGGCACATTATACACACTTTGTATTCCTTGCAATTCTTCAGAAGTCATAGGACCAAAGGCATCAATGCGTCCAATACAGGAAAACATAACAAGGGCATCGGCTTCGGGCATTTCAGTTTGCTGGAACTGCTTTGCATTTTCGCTGACTTCGGTCAATACATCAAAATCGGGCAAGAAGGTAAATCTGAATTTATCACCGGGCTTTATTTTGCCTGATACAGTAATCCCTTTGGTGTCCATGTTAAAGCCCATAGTAGTGCGAATTATGCTGCTACTATCTTCCCTAATCAGGTTTAAAAAGATGTTC
>NZ_JBGSXS010000150.1:0-2221 GCF_041751335.1 Aquiflexum sp. | reverse complement strand
TTCTCTTTCTTTTGGTAGATTTCTTGGTCAGAATGTGGCTTTTGTAAGCATGCTTCCTTCTGATTTTTCCGGTACCTGTCAAGGTAAACCGTTTTTTTGCACTTGATTTAGTTTTTACTTTAGGCATAACTGTATTTGTTTGTTGAAATTATTTCTTACTGGCTTTTGGTGCTAAGAAAAGAAACATTCTTTTCCCCTCCATTTTTGGAAGTTGTTCCACCTGTCCATATTCCTCCAATTCCTGCGCAAATTTCAAAAGCAACATTTCTCCCCTCTCTTTAAATACAATTGACCTACCTACAAAATGGACATAGGCTTTTACTTTTGCACCTTCTTTAAGAAAACCGATAGCATGCTTCAACTTAAAATTGAAATCATGATCATCAGTATTGGGACCAAACCTGATTTCTTTAAGAACAGTCTTTGAAGCATTAGCTTTGATTTCCTTTTGCTTTTTCTTCTGTTCGTACTTGAATTTTGCATAGTCAATCACCTTACAAACAGGCGGACTGGCATTTGGGGAAATCTCAACGAGATCAAGTTCGTTCTCCTTTGCAATTTTTATGGCATCAGCCAAGGTGAGTACAGCGTTTCCGCCATCTACAAAATCTCCTACTACCCTAACTTCTCTTGACCTAATCTTGTCATTTACCTTGTAAGGTTCTTCTTGTCTCTGTCTGAACGGGGTTCTTCCTTTCAAAATTCTAATGGTTGTTTTAATGAAATTGCCTGCAAATATCGGAATAAATTTGAGATATAAAAAAACTCCCTAATTAATACCGTATTTATTTAATTGTTTAATGATTCTTCAATTATCCTTTTGAAGTAAGCAGCAAAGCCCTCAGGGGTATAATTACCAAGGTCACCCTGACCATGCTTTCTTACAGAAACCATACCTTCAATCTGTTCTTTCTCTCCGACGATGAGCATAAAAGGAATTTTTTTAACTTCAGCATCACGTATTTTTCTGCCGATTTTTTCATCCCTGTTATCTATCATCCCAATGATATCAGAATCTTCTAAAGCACTTTTAACCATCTCTGCATATTCTATATATTTCTCGGAAATGGGTAGAATAGTAATCTGATCCGGTGACAACCACAACGGGAAGTTTCCGGCGCAATGCTCTATTAGAACTGCTACAAAACGTTCCAAAGACCCAAATGGGGCTCTATGTATCATAACAGGACGGTGTTTTTGATTGTCAGAGCCAATATATTCCAATTGAAATCTCTCTGGTAAATTATAATCGACCTGAATAGTACCCAATTGCCATTTTCTGCCCAAGGCATCTTTGACCATGAAATCCAACTTTGGACCATAAAAAGCAGCTTCGCCTAATTCAGTCACGGTATCAAGTCCTTTTTCGGCAGCAGCTTCTATGATGGCAGCTTCTGCTTTGTTCCATGCCTCATCGGTACCGATATATTTATCCTTATCATCAGGGTCCCTCAAAGAAATCTGTGCGGTGTATTCTGAAAAACCCAATGCCTTGAATACATATAATACTAAGTCTATTACTTTAATAAATTCTTCTTTTACCTGATCTGGCCTACAGAAAATATGTGCATCATCTTGAGTAAAACCACGAACACGGGTCAATCCATGTAATTCACCACTTTGTTCGTACCTGTAAACAGTTCCAAATTCAGCATATCTGATAGGAAGGTCCTTGTATGATCTAGGCTTGTGTTTGTAGATTTCACAGTGGTGAGGGCAGTTCATCGGCTTCAACAAAAACTCCTCACCTTCATTGGGGGTGTGAATTGGTTGAAATGAATCCTTACCATATTTTTCATAATGTCCTGAAGTCTCATATAGGGCTTTATGGCCTATATGCGGCGTAACTACCTGCTGATATCCGGATTTATCTTGTGCCTTTTTCATAAAGTTGACAAGGCGTTCTCTTAGAAGCGCACCTTTTGGTAGCCACAAAGGCAATCCCATTCCTACTTTTTCAGAAAATGTAAACAATTCCAATTCTCTTCCCAATTTCCTGTGGTCTCTTTTCTTTGCCTCTTCCAACATAAACAGGTAGTCCTGCAATTCCTTGGCTTTCGGAAAAGTAATGCCATAGATACGGGTAAGCATTTTTCTTTTCTCATCCCCTCTCCAATAGGCACCGGCAATGTTCAAAAGCTTGGCTGCTTTGATAAAACCTGTATTTGGGATATGTGGTCCACGGCAGAGATCCACAAAATTGCCTTGTTCATAAAAAGTG
>NZ_JBGSXS010000149.1:0-17247 GCF_041751335.1 Aquiflexum sp. | reverse complement strand
TGATTTGATGATAGATAATCGTGTAAATTTAGCAATGCAGCGCAGAACATCTAACGTGGGCGGGCAAAATTATTATCTAATTCCCAATTTATTACAAGTTTCGTGTTTTTTTTTGTGGGAATAATTTTATTAACTTTGCATTGTAATACCAAGCTTAACTGAGGGGACACGAGTCCCCTCTTTCATTTCATAGCCCTGTTGCAAATGAGTCTGAATCATATCCTAGAAGAAATTGTAATCAAACACCTGCCTGATGAAAGTCATTTTCTGGTTGATATACAATTGGTTGATAATGGCAGCAAACCTCAATTGAAAGTACTTATTGATGCCGATCAAGGTATCAGTATAGAGAATTGCGCATTGGTCAGCCGTCTGGTGGGTGAAGAAATTGAAGCAAAAGAACTGTTACCCGAAGCTTATATTTTGGAGATATCTTCTCCAGGTGTTGATTTTCCATTGGGTTCAAAGAGACAATATACCAAAAATATCGGTAGAAATTTAAAATTGACTTTAATCGACGGAAAAGAAACAGAAGGCAAGCTGTTAGAAGTTGGGGTGTCAGAAATCAAGCTTATTACAAAAATTAAAGAAAAAGGTAAAAAAGCCCAGGAACAGGAACTTACTGTACCCTTTGAACAGATTAAGAAATCAATTGTGTTAGTCTCTTTCAAATAAATAAAATGGACGCTAAAGTACTCATAGAATCATTTGCAGAGTTTGCAAAGTCTAAAAACGTGGACCGCCCTACCATGATCCGTATCTTGGAGGATGTCTTTAGGGCGATGATTCGCAAAAAATACGAAACCGATGAAAACTTTGATGTGACTATCAACGCAGACAAAGGTGACCTCGAAATCTTAAGAATCAGGGAAATTGTTGATGACAATTCTGAAGATATTTGGGATTTTGATAAAATCAGCTTAAGTGATGCCCAAAATATCGAACCTGATTTTGAGGTAGGCGAAGAGGTATACGAAAAAATCGAATTGGAGGACTTTGGACGAAGAGCTGTGATGATGGCTAGGCAGACATTGATCCAAAAAATCAAAGATTTGGAAAAAGACCTTCTTTTTAACCAATATGAAGAACTTGTTGGAGAGATTATATCTGCAGAAGTCTATCAGATATTGGGAAGGGAAGCACTTCTGATTGATAGTGAGGGCAATGAGCTTATTCTTCCTAAAGGAGAACAGATTCCCAAAGATCGCTTTAGAAAAGGTGATTCTATCAGGGCTATTGTCCATAAAGTGGAAATGTTCAATGGAAATCCGAAAATTATCCTTTCAAGAACTTCTCCCATATTTTTGGAGAGATTATTTGAAAACGAAGTGCCGGAAGTATTTGATGGTCTGATCACCATCAAGAAAATCGTCAGAGAACCAGGAGAAAGAGCAAAAGTGGCTGTAGAATCTTACGATGACAGAATTGACCCTGTTGGTGCATGCGTAGGTATGAAAGGCAGCCGAATTCATGCCATTGTGCGCGAACTTCAAAATGAAAATATTGACGTCATCAATTATACAGAGAACCTTGACCTTTATGTTTCAAGGGCTTTGAGCCCTGCAAAGGTGACTTCTATCCAAGTTGACAAAGACCATAAAAGAATTTCGGTTTTCTTAAAACCTGATCAGGTTTCCATGGCTATTGGAAAAGGAGGATTCAACATCCGTTTGGCTTCAAGATTAGTGGGATTTGAAATCGATGTGTTCCGGGAATTGAGCGAATACGAAGAGGAAGAAGATGTTGATCTTGAAGAATTTGGAGATGAAATTGACAGTTGGGTAATCGATGAATTGAAAAAAACAGGTTTGGATACTGCAAAAAGTGTATTGACTTTAACCAAAGAAGACCTATTGAGAAGGACTGAATTGGAAGAAGAGACAATAGATGATGTATTCAAAATCTTAAAACAGGAATTTGAACAATAAATAAAGGCCGATTAACCCAATAATTGGCCTATATTTGCGAAAAATTAAGAAAGCGTTTTTAGCGTATGTCAGAAGAAAAAACGATGCGGCTTGGCCAAGCAGCCAGAAAACTCAACGTAGGAATTGCTACGATTGTGGAATCTCTGGCTAAAAAAGGCTTCGAAGTAGAAAATAATCCTAACTCCAAAATCAACCTCGACCAATTTGATATGTTGGCCAAGGAGTTTAAATCCTCTGCACAGGACAAGGAGGAAGCTTCGCACCTTTCTATTGGTAAGCGTCATCATGATACTTTTACCATAGAGGCTGAGTCTGAGGTGAAGGAAGAAAAGAAATCCGAGCCAAAGCCAGAGGCAAAAAAAGAAGAGCAAGTTAAGCCTGCCCCTTCAGTACCTTCGGCAAAAGTTCAAGAAACTGAGGTGGAGAAAGTTTCAGCAGAAGCCCCCAAATTGCAGGGAATAAAAGTTTTGGGGAAAATTGATCTCAATGTTAAAAGAGAGGAACCCAAAAAAGAAGAACCAAAGCCAAAAGAAGTTCCTCCTGTTGCAAAAGTAGAAAAGGTAGAGCAGGAAATAGAAAAACCTGTTATTCAGGTTGATCAACCTAAACCAGAAGAAACCACTAAAAAACCGGTAGAAGAAGCTAAAGTTAAACCTGCTCCTCCCGTGAAAGAGGAGATCAAGCCTGTTGTGGCAGCGGAAAAACCAACTCCAATTAAACCAGTGGAGAAGCCTCCCATATTGGAAGCACTTACCCTAAAACCTGAACCAAAACCGGAAAATAAAGTCATCTCAGCTAAAGCAGATGCTTTAAAAGGTTTAACGGTTCTTGGGAAAATTGAGCTTCCGGAAGACAGATCCAAGAAAAAAGGTAAACCTGTAGCTTCCTCAGACGAAAATGGGAAAGATAAAAAGAAACGACTGCGAAAGCGAATCGATAAAAAACCGGGAACTCCAGGTGCAGGTCCTCAAGGCAGAGGTCCTGAAGGGGATGCCAATAAACCAAAATCCGCAGGGCAAGGTGGAGGACCCAGCCAAGGTGGTCAGCAAAGAGATCGAAAACCACAAGGTGGAGGTGGAACAGGTAGACCAAGACCTGGGCAAGCACCTGCTGGCAGAATTCAAAAAGCTGAACCTACTCAAAAAGAAATACAGGATCAGATCAAGCAGACACTTGCTAGGTTGCAGGGTGGCGGTAAATCCGGTGGTGGTAAATCCAAAAGAAGAGATAAAAGAACTGAAAGAAGCAGAGAAGAAGTTGAAGGAATTGAGGAGTCAAAAATCTTAAGGGTAACAGAATTTATTTCTGCCAACGATTTGGCCTCTTTGATGGATGTTTCTGTCAATCAGGTGATTTCTACTTGTATGTCCTTGGGCATGTTTGTTTCCATCAATCAGAGATTAGATGCAGAAGCCATAACTATTATTGCTGACGAATTTAGTTACGAAGTTGAATTCACCAAGTCGGATGAAGAAGCACAAACGATAGAGGCTATAGATACCCCTGAGGAATTACTTGACCGTGCTCCTATTGTGACCATCATGGGTCACGTCGATCATGGTAAAACTTCATTGCTTGATTATATCAGAAGAGCCAAAGTAACTGCAGATGAAGCGGGTGGTATCACACAGCATATTGGTGCATACGATGTGACTACCAAAGAAGGTGACAAAATAGCCTTTTTGGACACACCAGGACACGAAGCATTTACAGCCATGAGGGCAAGGGGCGCGAAAATAACAGATGTTGCCATCATCGTGATCGCGGCTGATGACAATATCATGCCTCAAACCAAAGAAGCCATCAATCACGCACAGGTTGCAGGTGTTCCAATGATTTTTGCCATCAATAAAATTGATAAACCAAACGCTAACCCCAATAAGATAAAAGAAGAATTGGCAAATATGAATTTGTTGGTGGAAGAATGGGGCGGTAAATACCAGTCTCAGGACATATCCGCAAAGACAGGTTTGGGTATTGAAGAGCTTTTGGAAAAAGTATTGTTGGAAGCAGAAATACTCGAATTGAAAGCCAATCCAGATAAAAATGCTGTTGGAACCGTCGTAGAGGCTTCCTTGGATAAAGGGAGAGGCTATGTGGCCACTGTGATGGTCCAAGCCGGAACATTACGTGTGGGAGATATCATGCTTGCAGGTCCACATCACGGCCGTGTCAAGGCCATGTTTGATCATAAAGGTAAAAAACTGGATAAAGCAGGTCCTTCCACGCCGGTACAGGTACTCGGATTGGCGGGTGCACCCCAGGCAGGCGATACTTTCAAAGTTTATGATTCCGAAAGAGAAGCCAGAGAAATCGCCAATTCAAGGGAACAGATTCTCCGTGAACAAAGCATGCGAACTAAAAAGCATATCACGTTGGACGAAATCGGAAGGAGATTGGCTATTGGAAGCTTCAAGGAACTTAATATCATTATCAAAGGTGATGTGGATGGTTCTGTAGAAGCACTTTCTGATTCCTTACTCAAGCTTTCCAAAGATGAAGTTTCAGTCAATATCATCCACAAGGGTGTCGGACAGATTTCTGAATCAGATGTTTTGCTAGCATCAGCTTCTGATGCGATTATCCTTGGATTCCAGGTAAGACCATCAAGCAATGCCAAAAAGATTGCTGAACAGGAAGAAATTGAAATCAGACATTATTCCATTATCTATGATGCCATCAATCAGATCAAAGATGCCATTGAAGGTATGTTGGAACCTGAATTTGAAGAAATCATCACCGGTAATATTCAGGTAAGGGAAGTATTCAAAATCTCTAAAATCGGAACTGTTGCCGGGTGTTATGTTACAGACGGATTCATTTCACGTAAACATAAAATCCGTGTAGTCAGAGACGGAATCGTCATCCATGACGGTGAAGTCGACCAACTGAAACGTTTCAAAGATGACGTCTCGGAAGTGAAAGCCGGATACGAGTGCGGTATTTCCATCAAGAAATTCAACGACATACTGGTCGACGATACTATTGAAGGATACCATATGCAGGAAATAAAGCGTAAAAAATAAATATGGTTATACGCTTCTTTGCCAGTAACCCAATATTCTATTTCAAACAGGACGGAAGACCGAAGTCGGAAGACAGTTGTACCGGACATTACAGTTTCCTGCCAAGAATTATATCGAATTGCCATTTTAACTGGCATTATTGCGTACATACATAAAACGTAAAAAGGAACGGTAGAAACCCTTCCTTTTTTTATTGCATCATGAAAGATACTTTTTTCTTTTTTTTCCAAATCCTTTTCGGTATTTCAATTGCCTGCCTTATTGTTGGATTAATCCGTCCGGTGTTGGTGTTATGGTTTCTGGATCGGTTCAATAGGTGGAAAGTGATAAAATTATATGGCTTATTGGCAATAATTTCTTTGACAATGTTGTTTATTCTATCACTAATAATTTGATTGAAATTGGATATGTTGGGTAGTCGAAACCATTGCTATTAAAAAATTAAAATATTTGGAAGTCAACTCCATGTGACTCTAATCTTTTTTAAAAATAAAAAAGTGACATTTATCATAATTTAATTTATTAATGTAAATTTCTGACTGAATTCTATTTCAATTGAGAAAGACTGTAGCCATATTCCTTCTTTTTTGCTTCGCATTTTACCATTTCGGGTACTATGTGGCGTATTTTTCATTTAGGCTACGGATAGAAAATCATTGGTCTGAAAAAATCTACAGTGCAAACCAGAGTGAGTTTGAAGAGCGGATCATGGAAATTCCGCTTTCCATTCCATACATGGCCGATGAGGACGAATTCAGGACTACCAACACGAGTTTTCAAAAAGACGGACAATATTATAGGGTCATTAAACAGAGATATATCAACGACACACTGCAGATCGTTTATGTACCTGACAGTGCCAAAAAGAATCTGGACAGCACCATCAAGCAGTGGGTAAGTTCGTTGGTGCAGGATGAATTACCGGATTCTGGAAGCAATACTTTATTGGGCAAAATCTTTGTGAAAGATTATACTGAACCTTTCAATGAATTTGATTTCTCTATCAGAATTACCAATGATAATAAATACAATGGGTTTGTTTTTTTAACTTATCAAAATCAGGACCTTAACCTAACTACCCCACCCCCCGAGTTGGTTTGATTTTTCAGCCGGTCTAGTTTTAATAATTTCTTCTTGGAATACATCCATTGAACAGGTTTACTGAGTTAAATCCAATGTTTTCGATGGGTTTGTTACATTGGATTTATAATAATAATCTGCACTTAGGGTCATTTCTAAAAAAGGAATTATTTATATCAATTGAATTTCTTTCCAACCCCGTCAATCCATTTGGATTATCGGGTTTGGAAAGAAATTCAGACCGGATTTTTCAATATTCAATCAACTTTCTATAATCAATTCTTATAAATCGTATGAAAAAACTATTACCTATAACCTTGGGATTGATGGTATTTTTGACTACCCTATTTAATGCCTTTGGTCAAACTCCCTGGGATGAAGTTATGATGGGGAAAGGGGAAATTTGTGCTGCCCTGATGTATGAGCATTCTTCCTGGAATCAATATTGGGAAGGCAGCTTCCTAAGGGATAATGCCAATATTGGCACTTTTACAAGACAAATGGCCATGCCAATGGTAGCATTGGGGCTTACAAATAAAATCAATGTATTCACCTCCATACCATATATAAACACCAATGCATCAGGTGGTACTCAAGCTGGTCAATCTGGAATTCAGGATTTGAGCATTTCCGTAAAAGTTGACTGGATTCAAAAACAATTGGGTAAGGGTAAACTCTTGTTCCTTACCAATACCCATTTCAGCACACCAGTAGGCACATACCTTTCAGATTATATGCCATTTAGTATTGGGGCTGGAGCTCCCGAACTTGGCATTAGAGTCATTGGTGGATACAAAATGGACAATGGGTTGGTTTTCAGGGGAGGGTTAGCCTACCTCTGGAGAGGCCAATCCAAAATTGAACGGGATTATTATTATGAAAACGGAAGTGTGTATTCACCATTTATGAACGTTCCCAATGCTTTAAATCTTCATGGAGCAATTGGGTATTGGACTTTGGACAATAGGTTAAGAATGGAAGCAACTTTCATGAGTCTGAACTGCCTTTCCGGTGATGATATCCGGTCATACAACAGGCCGCAACCTACCAACAAGATGGAAGTAAGCCAAATTGGAGGCTGGGTACAATATTATATTAATGCTGACCGCGGACTAGGTGGCCTTCTTTATTTCAACCAAGTTATAAGTGGCAGAAATATGGGAAAAGTGACTACAATTGGTGTTGGTCTTACTTATCAGTTTAAAGTTTATTAAGCCTTATCGACTATGAAAAATTTCAAAATATCTTATTTGGGCTTATTTATCCTTTTCGTCACTACAAGTGCCTGTCTGGAAGAAACCCCGAATTATATGGATTTCAATGAATATGAATTTGGCAACCTGGATCAAACCGGAGGTACCTGGAAAACCATACTTGTAAGCAACCCTGAACAAATCAATATTCCACTACCTGAACCAACCAATTCAAGTGCATATCAAGCTGAACTTACTGACCTCAAACTACAAATGGCAGGATTGACACCCACACAAAAGCAGGCTGTCCAGTATTGGACCAGTAATCCTATTTTGAGGTGGAATGAAATAGCCCTTGAATTGGCTGCAAAATATAACCTGATACCAGGCCCAAATGCTGATGGTTCTTATACTTTGCCCAACCCGGCCAACCCTGTTGGCCCACCCTCATTTCCTTTTGCACATCCTCCTTATACGAGTAGGATGTTGGCTTACCTAAGTGTGGCCCAGTATGATGGGCTGGTTGTTGCCTGGCATTACAAATTCCAGTATAACCGTGAAAGTCCATATCATGTTGACGAAAGTATTAAACCAGCGTATCTCCCAAGTACTTTGCCTTCATATCCATCTGATGGTGCCACAGTTGCCAAAGTTTCCAAAGAAATTCTATCTACAATGTTCCCACTGGAAGCATCATTTCTTGACAAAAAATACCAAGAACACATCGCCAGTCTTGTTCATGCCGGTATCAATACCCAAAGTGACATCGAGGCTGGTATAAGTATTGGTTCAGAGGTTGTCACACTGGCAAAACAGCGTGCTTCAACTGATGGCATGTCTAAAGCACAAACTCCGAAACCTGTGTCAGATTCCATAGCAAATGCTGCCTTTGAAAGGTTTGGATGGAAATGGCAAAATACTGAAGTTCCCCAAAGACCTGTTGGGTTGACTCCTCTCTTTGGTCAGGTAAAAATGTGGCATGTGCCGACGGTGGAAGAAGTTAGATCACCGCCTCCCCCAGCACCTGGTTCCTCTCAATTTGAAACAGATGCAGCTGAATTGAAGAAGTTTGCTTCACATATGACCCTAAATCAGAGAAGAATTGCCAATTGGTGGGAAGATGGTATAGGTTCCTATACCCCACCGGGACATTGGAACAAGTTTGCCAAAGAAGCTATTGTGAAGAATAAGTTAAATCCGTTAAGAACTGCAAGGGTTTTTGCCTATATGAATTCCGCCATCATGGATGCCGGCGTGGCATGTTGGGATACTAAATACTATTACCATTACCCCAGGCCGGTGGAGACGATTGCCGGGTTTAAGACGATTCTTGGTACCCCTAATTTCCCTGCCTACACCTCCGGGCACAGTACTTTCTCTGCAGCAGGTGCTGAAGTCTTGGCACATTTCTTCCCCGCTGATGCCGCACAATTCAGAGCATGGGCAGAAGAAGCTGCAATGTCCAGACTATATGGAGGTATTCACTATCGGTTCGATGCAGAAGTAGGTGTCGATCAGGGTAAAAAAGTAGGTAAATTTGCTGTTGACAAGGCCAAAGTGGACGGGGCTCAATAAATGAAAAACAAGTTTCTCATAGGTCTGATTGGTTTGGGCATTTATATCAATGAACAAGCAAAAGCTTACGATTGGAAACAACTTAACTCCAAAAAAATTATCCATGATCAAATTGGCAATTTCCCCGTCTTATTGATCCTTTCAAAGGATGGGCAAAGTTTTGCCGCATTTAAAAGAAGTCATAAGGTCAAGTATTCCATTTGAAAAATGATACACTGATCTCAGATCAGACAACAATTGACTTTACTGGAAAATCCCTGAACAACAATTCAAAGGATCTGGAAAAACTACCGGCCTATCAGGAATTCTGGCATAGCTGGAGGACTTTCCATCCATTAACTGAAATCCATAACTAATTAAAACATTCATTATGAAAAAAAATATACTTATCTCAAGCATCTTGGTTGCTATACTTATCTGCTCCACCACTGAAATCTTTGGCCAGGGCTGTGTAGCCATTCGTCAGTTTTCCGGTATAGGAAATGCCGTAGGCCAAGGAAATGTCCTTGAAAAGGGAGAATGGAACATCAGTTCCAATTACCGTTATTTTAAATCTTTCCGACATTTCAGAGGAAACCACGAAGAACCTGACAGAATCGCCAACAATACCGAAGTGATCAATTGGTCCCACGGTGTGGATTTCAATGTAAGTTATGCGTTTTCTGAACGGGCTTATGGAGTTGTCTCTCTCCCATTCGCCTACAATGAAAGAAGTTCCCTTTATGAACATGGTAGAAATTCAAGGCATATAACTTATTCAGGAGGTTTGGCAGACATGAGAATCGGTGGAGGATATTGGTTGCTTTCCGGGGAAAAAGCCAAACGCGGTAATACGGCAATCGGTATCGGTTTGAAAATCCCTACAGGCGATTACAATGCGCAAAGCACTTTCTACAATGTGGGTCCGGAAGGAAGTCCGGAGGTCCGGCCTGTGGATCAGTCCATACAATTGGGCGATGGGGGATGGGGTCTGATTTTTGACGCTCAAGGAATCTGGAATCTTCCGGGAAATTTCTTTCTATATTATGACGGTTTCTATATGTCCAATCCGAGAAATACCAACGGAACAGTGACGAATAGAAGCCGGCCCAGTGAAGCCATCATGAGCGTTCCGGATCAATACGCCTTCCGAACCGGTCTTTTTAAGCCAGTCACTGCAATCCATGGATTAGGGTTCTCACTGGGAGGTAGGGCTGAAGGTATACCTATACGGGATTTGGTTGGGGAAAGTGATGGATTTAGACGGCCGGGATATATCGTTTCGGTGGAACCTGGATTGAGTTACATGCTGGGGAATTTCACTGCAACGGTAACTGTCCCTGTGGCCTTGATTAGAAACAGGACCAGAAGCCTTACAGATATTATCGAATCCACACCTGATAATTATCGACATGGTGACGCTGCTTTTGCAGATTATTTGATCAATGTCAATCTTGCCTGGAGAATTACCAAAAAAGACAAAGGAGTTTTTAATACCATAGATTGATTAGATCATTCATCCCCGGTCAACACTTTGGGCCGGGGTTGTTTTTTTGAATCTTTGGCCACACAAACTATTGCAAAAGTCTAAACATTTGAGGTCTTTTTTAGACCTCGAAGGTTTTTTTGTTAGACTAAACCTTGAATGAATACTAATGAAATACCAATGATGCTAAATTTTTACCACATAGAGCATAGAGATCACATAGTCTGATCAATACTTTTTTCATAAAATCAAAAGCGAAAGAAGATAAAACTATGAGCTCTATCTATGAGGTTGAAAATAAAAACAAACTTTCGGGGTTTTCAGGATACTAATTCATGCCATGACTCTGAGTCATGGCATGAATATAAGTGGTAATATCATCAAGGTTAAAAAAAACACCTTCAGCTAATCTTCACAGGTTCTTCAATTTCTTTCCTCAGACTTTTAGCAGCCAATACAATTAAAGCAATTGACAGCACAAATAGCAATCCTGCAATCAATGAAAGGACATATACTTTATCCTGATAATTTTTCCAGGCAAACAATCCCAATGAGGTCAATGTGACGGTGAACATAAAAAACATGGGAATCATCACAAAAGTGGCATTGATTTTTTTCCTCATTAACCAAACAGCTATGGTCAATAATGCCAAAGCCGCCAACAACTGATTGGCTGATCCGAAAATTGGCCAAAGTGCCGTAAAACTTCCTGAGGCGAGCAGTAAAATGGACAACAAAACCACAACCATAGTAGATAAATACCTGTTTTGGGATAAGTTGGCTCCAATGGGATTTTTGACATCTTCGAAATACTCCTGAAGGGTGAATCTTGCCAATCGGGTACAGGTGTCCAAAGTAGTCAAGGCAAAAGCTGAAACTGTCAATGCCACAAATCCTATGGCAAAGGATTCAGAAATACCCATTGAAGAAATTATGCTTCCCAAGCCAGTGGCAAATAACGGGACGGGACCCTCCTCTCCCAACCTACCTAAGTATTCTCCTCTACTCAGGACGATAACAGCTCCAACTGAAATAATGGCCAAAAATGACTCGATCAGCATCCCCCCAAATCCTACTATCTTGGCATCACTTTCTTTATCCAACTGTTTGGAAGTGGTGCCTGAAGCAACTAGAGAATGAAACCCACTGATGGCACCACATGCAATGGTGACAAATAAAACCGGAAACAAATAACCAAGATTATCCGCAGTAACATGAATGTCATTGTCCATTTTGATCTCAGGGTTGGCAATGAAAACCCCTACCACAGCGGCAATGATCAGACCGTATAATAAAAAGCTGTTCAAATAGTCCCTGGGTTGCAACAACATTGCCACCGGGGTAACAGATGCAATGAATGCATAGCCCAACAGGATATAAATCCAGATTTGATAATCCAGAACAAACGGCAACTGCATGCCTAAATAAACAAAGTAATACATCAAAACAACTCCAAGGATTGTAATGATCAAAAATGCTTGCTTACTACTCCCGATCAAGCTATTGACCAATCCAAAAGCCACTGCCAATACAATAAACAAAATAGATGCTGAAGCTACTCCTGGATTGTTTACAAAGGTTTTGGCAATGATGTCTGCAAATACCCCGATTACAAGAATAAGCGTGGAAAAACTGAATACAATAAACAATTGCTTTCCTTTCCTGCCAATATTTTTTTCAATGATAAACCCAATCGATTTTCCCTTATTGCGCAACGAGGCGGCCATACTTCCCAAATCATGGACCGCACCAAAAAATATCCCTCCCACAAGGATCCAAATCACCGCAGGAATCCATCCAAAAGTCACCGCAATGATAGGACCCACAATAGGTCCTGCTCCTGCAATAGAAGCGAAATGATGCCCTAAAACTACGATCGGCTTGCTCGGAACATAATCAATACCGTCAGCGTAAGTATGCGAAGGCGCTTTTCTGGAATCATCGAGACCGAATTTTTTATATACATATTTGCCATAGGTGAAATAGGCGGTGGTAAGAATAATGGCTGAAACAACAAGAAGGGCAATAAGACTCATTTTGAGATGGATATGGTTTGGAAAACATGAATTTCAGCTAATTCCTTAAAATAACAAACGAAATTCACAAGTTTGAAAAATTACCTTTGATAATATGCCAATAGGAGCTTTTGACAGCATATCTGAAAAGGATTCATAAATTTCTTTAAGCATATCTACGGAAACAATTTGTACTGAATGAATGAAGTTGAAGTTCAAATTTTATTTAATGGATAATACCTATAAATTTGTAGTCCCTTGAAACGGAAGTTTCATAAATTTAAAATCTAAAATATGGCTTGGTTTAAAAGGACTGATAAAGGAATCAAAACTTCCACGGAAGAAAAGAAAGACACGCCTGATGGTCTTTGGTACAAAACCCCCAATGGAAGCATCATTCACACCCGGGAGCTCAAGAATAATTCTTTCGTCTGCCCAGATGATGAGTACCATGTCAAAATTGGCTCTAAAGAATATTTTGAGATATTGTTTGATGGAAATAATTACACGGAATTGGACCAGAATATGATTTCAGGGGATCCTTTGAAATTTGTTGACACCAAACCGTACAAATCAAGAATTGAGGCGACCATTGCAAAAACTGAATTGAAGGATGCCGTGCGAACAGCAGTTGGGAGAATAAATGAAATGGATCTTGTAATTGCCTGTATGGATTTCAATTTTATCGGAGGTTCTATGGGATCCGTGGTTGGGGAAAAAATCGCTCGGGCAATTGACTATTCTTTAAAAAACAAAATCCCGTTTTTAATGATCTCCAAATCCGGTGGTGCGAGAATGATGGAAGCTGGATTCAGTTTGATGCAAATGGCAAAAACTTCAGCGAAGCTAGCACTACTTGACAAAGCTGCCATACCGTACATCAGTCTTTTGACTGATCCCACCACAGGTGGAGTCACTGCCTCTTATGCCATGCTAGGTGATTTTAACATTGCCGAACCCGGTGCATTGATCGGTTTTGCAGGACCTAGGGTAATCAGGGAAACAATCGGCAAAGATTTGCCAAAAGGTTTCCAAAGTTCCGAATTTGTATTGGAACACGGTTTTTTGGATTTTATCATCGACAGAAGGCAGTTGAAAAATAGATTGACTACACTCTTAAACCTTCTTAGGAATTAATCAGTTATTTGGATAAGGTTGATAAAAGGAAAATGGCAAAATTAAGGTTCTTTTTGGCCGAGGTTATTTATTTATAAATATATTTGTGTTCCCAATATGGGCTCAAATACTGAAAATTAATAGTAAAACAATCATTTAAATGGGTTCAGTAATTATTACATCAATTGTAGCATTCACCATAATCATTCTGCTACTGGTTTTTATCCTCTTGTTTGCCCAATCTAAATTGGTCGCCTCCGGAGATGTCAAAATCATCGTCAACGGAGATGAGAGTAATCCTATTGTCACCTCTGCAGGCTCTACTTTATTAAGTACCCTTGGTAACAAAAAAATCTTTCTTCCATCCGCATGTGGTGGAGGCGGCACCTGTGCCATGTGCAAGTGTGTTGTAGAAGAAGGAGGGGGAGAAGTGCTTCCAACCGAAGTAGGACATCTCAGCCGTGCAGAAAAACAAGGAAATGTAAGATTATCTTGTCAGGTCAAAGTAAAGCAGGACATGAAAATCAGGATTCCGGAAGAAATCTTTGGAATCAAAAAATGGGATTGTGAAGTGGTATCAAATTACAATGTTTCAACCTTCATCAAAGAATTCAAAGTTAAACTTCCCGAGGGAGAAAATTTAGATTTCGAATCAGGTGGATACATCCAAATAGATGTTCCGGTAATTACGGTCAATTTTAAGGGAATGGATATTACTCCTCATCCTGATCTTGGTCATCCCGCTGATGTATATCAAAGTGATTGGGATAAATTCGGCCTTTGGGATCTGACCATGAAAAATGATGAAGAGCTATTCAGAGCTTACTCCATGGCCAATCACCCTGCCGAAGGAAACATTGTTATGCTGACTATTCGTATTGCTACTCCACCTTGGGACAGGGCCAATAACAAGTGGATGGATGTAAACCCTGGTGTTTGTTCTTCTTATGTATTCGGTCGTAAGCCAGGAGATAAAGTAACCATCTCAGGTCCATATGGAGAATTCCACATCAATCCGACCCAAAGGGAAATGATCTATATAGGTGGAGGTGCTGGAATGGCCCCTCTTAGGTCACATATCTTCCACCTATTCCATACTGAAAAAACAGACAGAAAAGTTTCTTATTGGTATGGTGGTCGATCAAAAAAAGAGTTGTTCTACACACCACAATTTAGAGACATTGAAAAGGATTTTCCAAATTTCAATTTTCACATTGGATTGTCAGAACCTCTTCCTGAAGACAACTGGAAATTAAAAAAATCTCTTAATGATAATGAGGGTGATGGTTATATTGGTTTCATTCACCAAGTACTTTATGACAATTATCTGAAAAACCATCCTGAACCAGATGAAGTGGAATATTACCTTTGCGGACCACCTTTGATGAATGCCGCAGTGCTGAAACTTCTCGATGATATGGGAATCCCACAGGAGAATATCCGATTTGATGACTTCGGAGGTTAATTCCTCAAATTGAGTCCCGCAAAAACGGGACTTTTTTATTTCCTGAGATTATTTTTCTTTAATTTTGGGTAGCATTTAAATCCCACCAATGGATATACATCAATTCTTTGAACCTATTCCAGAGTACATCACCTCTCAGCATTACAGCCACAATTCATTTTTTAATTACATCCATTATTTTGGAGATACCTTCCCCGAATTAAAAGGTTTACAGATTGCCATAGTCGGCTTGTCAGAAAAGAGGGGAATGCTTAAAAACGATAGTATCGAAAGAAGTTCATCCGAAATAAGAGAAAAACTTTATCATCTCAAAAAAGGGCATGGATTGTACAAAATAGCAGATTTAGGGGATCTAAAGACTGGAAATACTTTAGAAGATTCCCTACAGGTCATATATTCCGTAGGTGAATTTCTGATCAAAAAACAAATTCTCCCGATTTTCATTGGAGGATCCCATGATTTGGATATTGGTCAATACCTATCATACCAAAGGCTGGACAAACTGGTCTCCTTGCTTACCATTGATGCAAAAATAGACATGGAAGAGGAAGGGCCACCTTCCGAAAGACACTCACAGGACATTATTCTTCATCAACCTAATTTCTTATTTAACTACAGCCATCTGGCTTACCAAAGTTTTCTAACAGATATCGATTTGATCGGAGTTTTGGAGAAGCTACATTTTGACCATGTGCGTATCGGAAACTTGAGGAGCAATTTTAAGGAAATAGAACCCATAATAAGGAACGCTGACTTATTGAGTTTTGATGTCTGTGCCATTCAATCAGCAGACGCCCCCGGTGCTGCCGATGCGCAGCCATTTGGACTGACAGGTGAAGAAGCCTGTCAGATTTGCAGGTTTGCAGGTATGAATGAAAAGCTTTCTTCTATTGGTATCTATGGATACCAACCCTATTTTGATGACAATAGAAACAAGACAGCTGCAATAATCGCCACGATGATTTGGTATTTTATAGAAGGTTTCTATGATAGAAAAGATAGCCTATCCTTCAAAAGCAGCGATTATATTAAATATACCGTATCTTTGGATACACAACCTTCTGTCCTCATCTTCTTCAAAAGCATAAGAAGTGAAAAATGGTGGATGGAAATTCCTCAGGGTGATCAGACAAAATTTGACCGGACTGCCATTATACCTTGTAGCTATCAGGACTATCAAATGGCTCAGTCGGGAGAAATTCCCGAAAGGTGGATAAATGCCCAGCTTAAATTATTCTAAATGAAAGTTTACAGCAGGCAACAACTAGCGCTTAGAAACGGTCAGGACAAACCCGAGATTTGGGTAGCTTATCAGGGTATTATTTATGATGTTTCCAGTTCCAGACTCTGGAAAAACGGAAAGCATTATGAACATTGGGCAGGGCAGGATTTGACGGATGAACTTCCTGATGCCCCACATACAGAGGAAGTATTTCAAAAATTCACACGTATTGGTCAGTTGATGAAATAACATGATACTTATTGCAGATAGTGGTGCCAGCAAAACAGATTGGAGAGTGATCAATAAAAGTGGAGAAATTGGTCAGCATAGGGGAATTGGGTTTAATCCCAATTACCAAACAGCCGAAGAAATGTCCAATGAACTCCAAGATGACTTTTTGTTGGATCTCCGGGATGATGTAGAAGTGATTCATTATTATGGTGCAGGATGCGCTTCTCCCAAAAATAGACTTCAGGTAACCAATGCCCTGAATGGCATCTTCAAAAAAGCAGAAATCAATGTGGACCATGATCTCATGGCGGCAGCAAGGGCTACTTGTGGCCATAACCCAGGAATTGCCTGTATTTTGGGTACGGGAT
This sequence comes from Aquiflexum sp., assembly GCF_041751335.1. Taxonomy (GTDB): domain Bacteria; phylum Bacteroidota; class Bacteroidia; order Cytophagales; family Cyclobacteriaceae; genus Aquiflexum. The sequence goes on along the minus strand of NZ_JBGSXS010000149.1, from coordinate 563 downwards.
CCAACAGCTGTGACTATGATGGAGAACTAATCATTGATAAAAGACCGGCACCGGGATATATTCTTGGAGATGAAGGAGGCGGAGCTTATATCGGAAGAAAATTTCTTCAGGATTTCATCCATGATGAAATGCCTAAAAAACTGCGAAACCAAGTTTTGGATAAATTTCAACTTGACAATAACCTGATTATTGAAAATGTTTACCAAAGGCCATTCCCAGGACGGTATATGGCCAGTTTTTGCAGATTTATTACAGAACATATCAAGGACCCATACTGTTACATGCTTTACTATGACTCCTTTCAGGATTTTTTCAAAAAGCATGTCATGAAATATGATGATTTTAAACAGAAGCCCGTCAGTTTTGTGGGATCTATTGCCTTCTACAACAGTGACATCCTCAGAAGTGCGGCATATGATCTCGATATACATGTCAATATTATCATAGAAGGCCCGATTGCAGGATTAACCCTATATCACCAAGAATTGCTATGAACACTACAGAAAGCCCATCCCTATACGATAACCTCGAGCAAATGGATATTCATTCATTACTCCAAAACA